>CALDTJ010000475.1 GCA_937924145.1 uncultured Saprospiraceae bacterium | reverse complement strand
TTGAGATTTAATGGTTTTTGTAAGTAATTATTTAAGGTCTCGTACACCGTATTATAATCAAAGGCTACTTCGGCTTCTAAATTTTCAATATAACTTTCGATTTGATACCTTAAATCGTCAGGTAAGCCAATAGAATCAATTTGAGCCACTATTTGAGTGGTCATAATTAGGGAAAGACTAATAGTAATTAAATGTATAAAAGTTTTCAATAATTTAGGTTGAATATTCAATTTGCAAAAAAAAGTGCAATTTCTGAAAAAAAATTGAGTGTTTTTTTGAAAAAAGACCTTTTGACGGTTCTTGCCAGTTTTTATAAATCACTAATTATTCAACTAATAATAATTTGGTAGGAAAGACCAAAAAAGAATTATGTTCTGTTTCCAGAATAGGAAAAAGATAGGGTATTTAGATATTGTTAAAATGACAATATCTCGTTTTGATTATTGGATTTTGCGCCCTAAATTTGTGTTATAATTATTAGCAAAAATTAAAAAAAGTTCTTTAAAATTTAATAATTATAAACTTTGCTACAACGGATTGAATCAAATCAATTAACAGCTTTTATTTTTAAATCAGACGAAATTTTGGTATTTTTTCTTTCTTTCAAAATAACCCATTTATAAACTAAATGAATAGAAAGTACCAATTTGTTCCGTAACAAAAATTTGCTTAGTAAACTTTATTCTTCAGTTTGAATAGCCCGTTACTCTATGGCGATTCAACTAGGAATAAAGCTTATTTTATTTAGTTTACAAACAAAATCAATTCTGATGAAAAAAATCGAAGCAGTTATTAGGTTATCAAAATTTGATGCCATTCGAGATGCTTTAGCAAAGATTGGTGTTCGATTCTTTACCATGAGTGATGTTAAAGGATTTGGACTTCAAAAAGAACAGCGGGTTTACCGTGGTAGTGTTTACGATGCGGATTATATCGCACGACTACAATTAGATATCGTTTGTAACGATAACAAAGTAGACGAAATCGTATCTACCATTGTCAAAGCTGGTCAAACAGGCAAAGTAGGCGATGGCAAAATTGTCGTTTATGATGTTACTTCTATTACTAGAGTTCGAACTGGCGAAACAGGCTCAGACGCACTCTAGAGATAATTTTGAATGAATAAATTTTGAATTTTGAATAGATTACAACCTTCGAAATTCTCGCTTAGAAAGCGCATTTTATTTATTCTTATGTTTTCAACTTTTTATTTTCCCGTCCTAACCAAATTGTATTTTATAGGGATTAAGAGAAATTTCTGGATAAATTAAACGTTTTAAAAAAAATTATTGCTTATTAGTTTTGTATTGCTGGGCTACTCTGTCCTGAATAAATCACTAATAATCCATAGTAAAAACTTTATTTTTCCTGCCTTTTCGAATTATCCTTTCAAAATCATCAAATCCAAATTAGTATTAACAAAAGGTGCTAGACCTTTCTATTTTCTGGATAAATGTACCGAGAATAGCCAAGATTTCTGTTTACACATCCATAAAACTGACTGCGATGTGGGGATAAATCTAGTATCCTTATTCTTAATTTTATTAATCTAAACGAAAGATGACTGAAGGATTATTTACCGCAAATAACACTTGGATGCTGGTTTCTACGGCCCTTGTGTTCATCATGCACTTAGGATTCGCTACATTAGAATCAGGATTTGTGCAAAAGAAAAACGTCGTTAACATCCTATTCAAGAACTGTATGATTGTTGCAATAGGACTTTTATCTTATTATATTGTTGGATTTAACCTTATGTACCCAGGTGGTGACGGTGGAGGTTTCTTCGGCTTTGCTGGTTTTGGCTTAACCATGCCAGAAGGCGCAGCAGGCTTAATAGAGTATGCAGACGGTGGCTACACTTACTGGACAGACTTTATTTTTCAAGCTATGTTTGCCGCAACTTGTTGTACGATTGTTTCGGGAGCTGTTGCAGAAAGAATCAAAATTGGCCCTTTCCTAATTTTCTGTATGTTATTCGTGACCATTTCTTACCCAATCACAGGCATGTGGAAATGGGGAGCTGGATGGTTAGATGCTAGAGGTTTCTACGACTTTGCAGGCTCTACTTTAGTTCACTCTGTTGGTGGATGGGGCGCATTGGCTGGTATTATTTTACTAGGGCCAAGAGCTGGAAAATATTCTGCTAACGGTATCAAACCAATTCCTGGACACTCTATGCCATTAGCTGCAATCGGTGTATTTTTGCTATGGTTTGGATGGTTCGGATTCAACGGAGGATCTGTTTTATCTGCTGATCCAGGTTTAGTATCTTTAGTATTCGTAACAACTTCTTTGGCTGCTGCTGCTGGTGCAATTGGTGCATTCATTGTGTCATTCTTAATGTTTAAGAATTACGATTTACCAATGGTCTTAAACGGTATTTTAGGTGGTTTAGTAGGTATAACTGCTGGTGCAGACCAGATGTCTCCTCTTGAATCTATCATTATCGGATTCATTGCAGGATGTTTAATTCCTTTAGCTGTTGTATTCTTCGATAAGCGTAAGTTAGATGATCCTGTAGGGGCAACTTCTGTTCACCTAGTATGTGGTATTTGGGGTACTTTAGCCGTGGGAATCTTCGGAGACTTGGCTGGTGGTGCTCAAATCGTTACCCAACTAATCGGAATTGCAGCTATCGGCGTATTCACTTTCCTTTTTGCTTTCATCGTATTTTACGTCTTAAAAATAACTGTTGGTATCCGAGTAGACGAAGAAGAAGAGGCAAGAGGATTGGATATTGGCGAACACGAAATGCAAGCTTACCAGATATAACGTGTTGCGTGTTGCGAGTTGCGAGTTGCGTGTTTTACACAGAACCCGCAACCCGCAACCCGTAAACACTTTCAAGGCTAGAATTCTAAAAGACTTATTGCAAAATACAGTCCTAGAATTTCATTGCCTACAACCAAAAAAAAGAGTCGAAATTTAACGATTTCAAGGATACTTCCTAACCACATTTATCCAGAATCGGTCAGGCAGGCCCTTTTTTTCCATAATCGTTTTGTTTTCGGTCTGTCTGACTCTTTTTTAACAGGTTAGATAGTATTCGTTATAAAGCTTTACCAAATAAACCGATTTTATTGACAAGGAAACTTAATTAGTAATTTACAAATGCAATCTGATAATTTTCTGAAAAGGTGGATTATCAAAGATTTTAAAAAAATTAAAAAATATAGCTATGTCTAAATTTTTATTCAATACAATCATTTTATCTTTATTATTTGTTGTGACTTCTACGAATTATGTAGTTGCTCAAGAGGAAGAAGATGCACCAAAATTCACCCTTTCTGGTTCAGTTGATACTTATTTTAGAACCAATTTAAATGGTCCTAACGATACAGAAAGAGCAGATGCAGTTTTAGCACCAGCTACTTCATTTGCCAACTTGCCTGGTTTTTCTTTAGGTATGGCTAACTTAATCGGATCTTACGAAGGCGAAAAGGCTGGGGTCGTGATGGATTTGGTTTTTGGACCAAGAGGAAGTGATGCGGTTTTTGCGTCTCCATTATATTCTAACTCTGCTCAAATTGTGAATCAGTTATATGCTTACTTCAATGCCAGTGATAATGTGACGATCACAATGGGTAACTTCAATACTTTCTTAGGGTACGAAGTGATTTCTCCAACTGCGAACTTTAATTATTCTACTTCTTATATGTTTTCTTACGGGCCATTTTCACATACTGGTTTGAAAGTAGATTTCTCTTCAGATAGTGGATTTAGCGGTATGTTAGGAATTTTAAACCCTACGGACATTACAGAATTTAATCCAACGGGTGATTACTTTTTTGGTGCGCAAATAGGCTATGGCGGTTTTTACTTAAATGGTTTGTTCGGTGATGGCTACTCTCAAGTTGACTTAACAGGTGGAGTAGACGTATCTGATAAATTATACTTAGGTATTAATGCGACGATTGCAGATGCAGGTGATGATGTTGGATTTGGTGGTGCTGCACTATACGTACAGTATGCAACTAGTGAAAACTTCAAATTAGGTGCTAGATATGAGTTTTTCCAAGATGAAGACGTCGTTTTTGGTATTGGTCAGACAAACGCATCTGATTTTACTTTATCAGGAAATTACTCTATTGGTAACTTAACGATTATTCCAGAATTCAGAATTGATACGAACGAAAACGATGTTTTCACCGATAAGGATGGAAATGCGAGTAGCAGTTTAGCTTCTTTCGTATTAGCATTTGCTTACGGATTTTAAGTCTAAAGTAGGAGCTACTTTCAAAGTAGCTCCTACTTATAAAAAATATTATTAAGCTAAAAACTTGACCATCGGATCATTCATTTGGTTCGATGGAAAGTTATAACCTCAAAAAAAAGTTAGAAATCACCCAACGAGTACATTTATTAAAGGCCAATTTTTTAAAAAAAACGCTTAAGATTATTTGAAATAAAGAAAAAGTGGTAAATTCGCGGCTTTGTGATTTTTTGATAGAAATATTTGAGTATCAATCAAATATAAAATTGATGAAAATCACTATATGCCTTACCAAATTTATCACCAACCAAAAATGCCACTTTCTGATTTACCTTAGAAAGACTTGGCTTGTAGACTTTAAAACAAAACTTTTGAGCTGATTTTTGAAAATTCTATCTTGATTTTGTCGGGAGAAAATTGTCATTAGCTCTATTTTATTAAACAATATTAAAACTTAAATTTAACGATGGCTAAGATTAAATTAGAGTACATCTGGTTAGATGGCTACCAGCCAATGCAATCAATGAGAAGTAAGAC
>CALDTJ010000474.1 GCA_937924145.1 uncultured Saprospiraceae bacterium | reverse complement strand
ATTTATGCAGGGGCGACGATTTTAGGTGGCAAAACAGTCATCGGAAAAGATAGCATTATCGGTGGTAATGTCTGGATTACCAAAAGTGTTTTACCCAAATCAAGGGTTTATTATAAAGGATTGAATCAGGAGGCTAGAATGGCGAAGAGTGTTTGAGAGAAGTCAGAAGTCAGATCGGGGTTGTGTAAAAAGCCTTATTTAATAAAAAATAATCTTTGTAACTTTTTAAAAGTATCGTAGTGATTGTTAAAATTGTTTGATTGTTAGATTGTTGTATGTCAAAGTGTTATGAGAACAATCTAACAATTTTAACAATCAAACAATCTTTACTAAGATATTTAATTACGAATCAATATTTATTATAATATGGTACTTTTTACACAACCCCTGTCAGAAGTCAGACTTTAGATTCAAAACCAACCAATTTAGTAACAATATTTTCTTTACTACAAATGCGTCTGACTTCTGACAATGCTGATTTATCAGCATGGTCTGACGGCTGACAACAAAGTGATCTCAACAATGAATTTAGTAGATTTAGTGGGCAATACGCCCTTAGTAGAAATTACAAAAATCATCAATAAACCGGGCGTCAAAGTCTACGGTAAATTAGAAGGACATAACCCTGGTGGAAGTGTGAAAGATCGTGCGGCTTACAATATGATTAAGTGTGCGATGGATCGAGGAGATTTGAAAAAAGGAGGTAAGTTGGTAGAGGCAACGAGTGGTAACACGGGGATTGCTTTGGCGATGATTGCAGCGCAATTCGATATTCCAATTACCCTCATCATGCCCGAAAGTGCAACGGCTGAACGGGTGCAAACCATGAAAGCCTACGGTGCAGATGTGATTCTGACTCCTGCTGAAAAGACCATTGAATATTCTAGAGAATACGCTCAATACTTGGTAGATAAGGAAGGCTATTTGATGCTCAATCAATTCGCCAATCCAGATAACTGGGGCGCTCACTATAAAACAACAGGGCCAGAAATTTGGCGAGATACCGACCAAAAAATCACCCATTTTGTGTCTTCTATGGGTACGACGGGGACGATTATGGGGACTTCTCGATATTTGAAGGAACAGAATCCTGATATACAAATCGTTGGGGTTCAGCCAGTTGACGGTTCTCGGATTCCAGGGATTCGGCGTTGGTCGCCTGAGTTTTTACCAAAAATTTATGATCCTGAAAGAGTGGATTGGATATTGGATGTATCTAGCGATGACTCTAGAAAAATGATGAAACGTCTGGCAAAGGAAGAAGGAATTTTTGCGGGTATGAGTTCTGGTGGAGCTACTTTGGCGGCTAGTCGCTTGGCAGAAACGATTGACGAAGGAGTGATCGTTTGTATTATTTGTGATCGTGGAGATCGGTATTTGAGTACTGGGATTTTTGAGGGGTAGGTCAGTTGGCAGTATGCAGTTGGCAGTATGCAGACTGTCTAGTACAAAATCACAACTCTTTGTTTTTCTTTTATAATCTTGTTATCTTCGTTTAAAATCGCAATGCGATAATTATGATTAAAGATGACCTTATCGAAGAAATGTTAGAACAAAATAGACTTCAATTTAGAGAATGGCTAAAAGATGACGTAAAGGCAGAATTTATCAATGGAGAGGTGGTAATGCACTCTCCTGTAAAAAGAGGGCATCTAGAAGTAACAGAAAATCTTTTTCCTTTACTTCGAATGTATGTGGTTTATAAAAAATTAGGGAAAGTTTCGGTGGAGAAAGCCTTAGTTGGTATGCCTAGGAATGATTACGAGCCAGATATTTGCTATTGGACAAATCAACAAGCTGCCGATTTTCATAAAGAAACTATGGTGCATCCTGCTCCAACTTTAGTCATAGAAATTCTTTCAAAAGGCACAAAAAACAAAGATCGAGGTGTCAAGTTCAAAGATTATGCTACTAACGGTATTTTAGAATACTGGATGGTTGACTACAAAAAAGAAACCGTAGAACAATATAAATTATCAAATAAAGCATACGAATTACACCAAAAATTGTCTATATCAGATACAATTAAATGTTTAACAATCAAAGGTTTTACTATTCCTGTTAAGGCTATTTTTGATGAAGATGTAAGTCTAAAGACGCTTAGAAAATTGATACAATAAGTAACTGATAACTACCGAATTTTTATTATACAGACTATCATAAGTTCAATTATATTTTCACCTGCAAAGTCAAATAAACACTCCGCCCATCCGAAGGAATAATTCCAGGCCCAGGATAACCCGTTGCTCGTCGAGTAAAATAAGCTTTATTGGTTAAATTATTCCCGCCCGTTTCCAATTGTAAAAACTTAAATTTATAACTGAAAGAAACATCCATCACATTATAAGATGGGATAATTCCTTCAATAGCCGAGGGCGTTCGAATGGCATTGGAGGCATCCGAAAAATGTTCGCCTACTAAAGCATATTGCCAAGTCGCGGCAAAGTCTTTCCATTCTAAATTTAAACCTGTTTTGAAATTAAATGGAGGGACTAATTCTACGTCATTGCCTTCGATACCGTTCTCTACCGAATTGGCGTAAGTCGCATTGATTAGCGCAAAATTCCCGAAGACCGATAATCGAGTTCCAGGAAAATTGATCTTCGTTAATTTAAATAAATCGACCTCTGCGAAAGACTCTAAACCGTAAATATCCGCATCGGCAACATTCGTTCGAAAACGGATGATCCGATCGACTAAACCATTGAAATTGGGGTTAGGTTCTCTTTTTAGGATATTTCCAATTCGATCTTTATAAGCTAGATAAAATAAGGTAAAATCATAATTGACGATGCCTTTTAGATTTCCTCTTAGTCCTAAATCTGTAGTAAATCCTTTTTCGTCTTTTAGATTCGGATCAACTACCAAATTTCCTACGTTGACTCTAATATCATTGAAGTTGATTGCTCGGAAGTTTTGGGAGAAGTTTCCATATATTTCGGTATTTTCATTCGGTTTGAAACTACTGCCAATACCAAAAAGTAGAAAATTACGAGCATTGGACTTTCGCTCATCTATCTTCTCATCATTAATGATATTTCCAGCTAGGTCTTTGGTAGTAAATTTATAATAACCATCGGTCTGCGTTTTGATGTATTCGTAGCGAATACCGGGAGTAACACTCCACTTTTCACTGATATTGAAGATATTTTCGGCGAAAGCAGAGATATTCGTACTCGGTAGATCGAAGTCCGATCCTTCTAAATCATTGGGATTATTGTACACAAAATCGGCTTGGTCGCCTGCATTACCTTCCCCTTGTTTTCTTACGGTAAAACCATCATAGATTCTTGTGCCAATTAGAAAAACGGCTGGATTTTGGAAAGCGGTGTATTTATGAATCAACCTAGTTTCGTTCCCTATATTTTTAAAATCATCACTTAAAAAATCTCGATTATCTCCGAAGTCGATCAGGTTGATTCGGTCTAAATTCCCCAAGGCATCTCTACCTGCAATTAGTCCGAAGGTTCGGCTATTGATCTTCGTTCTATCCGAAAATTCATAGTCCAAGGTCAAAGCAAATAGATTCCAGTCCACCTGAAACCAATTTCTTTCTCGATTCGATTGTCGTGGATCTAGATCAAATTGGGCATCGGTCAAGCCTCCCGGTTGTTGGGCTAAATAGGTCGTAAATGTATATTCGGGGCGAATAGAAAATTTCTTTCCTGCTTGGATAGTTGCGCCAAAGTAAGCCGTATGCTGATTGATACTAGAATTCGGTCGCCAGCCTTCACTTTTTTTGTATTGATAAAAGCCGTAATAGTTCACTTTGCCCACCGTTCCTCCGATACTATTGAATGAACTAAATAGACCAAATGAACCTGCTGTCTGTCGAGAAGTTAGTTCGATCTTTTTGTCTTTCGGTCCTTCTTTAAATTTGAAATTGAGCATGCCCCCAAACTGCGTTCCGAATTGCAAAGATGCTGCTCCTCTAATAATCTCTATTTTTTCAATCGCCTCTGTCGGTGGGGCATAATAACTTTCGGGATAGCCCAATGCATCGGCACTAATATCGTAACCATTTTGACGAGTATTAAAATTCGAATTTCTATTAGGACTTAATCCTCTTCCTCCAATTCCTAATTGCACCCCTGCCCCATCACTTTCCCAGATGTTCAACCCGACTACTTTCGAATAAATCTGTCGGCTATTATTGGTCGCTAAATTAGCAGTAATGTCTCCTAAAACGACCACTTCTGTTTTCTTGGAGGCGTAGATACCCACACCTTCTACGGCTCGTAGGCGAGTAATGCCTGTTGTTTTTTGGGTTTTGTCTTTGACGATGACTTCT
>CALDTJ010000473.1 GCA_937924145.1 uncultured Saprospiraceae bacterium | reverse complement strand
ATTAGCAGTAATGTCTCCTAAAACGACCACTTCTGTTTTCTTGGAGGCGTAGATACCCACACCTTCTACGGCTCGTAGGCGAGTAATGCCTGTTGTTTTTTGGGTTTTGTCTTTGACGATGACTTCTTGCAGGTTTTGGGCGGTTATTTCTAACTGGAAATTAATGGTCAATTCTCCATTTACGTCGATCACATTTGTCTGTGTATTCGCTCCAATATAAGAGGCACTAATTTCGTATTGCCCTTTTGGGACTTTTGAAATGACGAAATTCCCGTCTGCATCGGTTGTTGTACCTAGATTCAACTCGGTAAATACAACGCTTGCTCCGACTAAGACTTCTTGCTTATCATTCGTTACTTTTCCTTTGATGGTATAACTTTGTGCTTGTACATTTTGGACAAACAACAAACTTAAAATACTCAATATCAAATACTTACCAATAATATTCATTTTATTTTTTGTATTATCTCACAACAGTAGATTCAACCTGAGACGACCGATAAAAGCGAGAGAAGGCGGTTCTTTTTAAGAACCTCCTTCTTTTAAAAAGAAAATATCCTATGCTAGGGTCTAAAAGAAAGAGATGCTTGCAAAGCATCGCTTTCTCCTACTCTAATGGCAGCACCCAAGTCTTATGCCCCCACCCTTCTTCTATTTCCACCAGATTAACCTGAGGATCTATAAAAGGTTTACTTCTTCGACCATTTAAAGTCACATAACTTTCGGCGGTGATTTGAGGATTGACGAATCCTTTTTCTTGGTATTTCTCTTTTAGAAAATGAGCAAACTGTAAGATCATATCTGGCTGTGTACTCATTTGTTTTTCTTGCGTTTTCGTGAGGTATTTATAGTTATTGACTTGTTCTATTTTTTTTGTTTCTGGATCGTAAATATGGAAAGTGATGTAGCCTGCTTTTTCCATTAACATCACCCGCCACGAGAATCTATACCCTTGCTCTTTCCAATATAAATTGCCTGGGTAGAGGACGGAACGAAAGGGGAATAATAGTTGGAAACAGATATAGGTGATTAGGGCGTATTTGCCTGCTTTTTGCCAGAGGGTGCGGTCGTCAGGAGACGACTTTGATAGTGATTCCAAGCCCGCCTGAATGCTTGCGGGCAGGTTTGGAGACTTGGAATATCGGGTGTCGGAGAATTTCCTCCCCCTAGCCCCCTCCAGAGGGGGAAAGGCCTTGGTGTTATTTACTGATTCAGCGGTAAAAATCAACTGTTTAGCTTTAGCCATGGTTTCGGAGAAAACAATACTTATAATATCCCTTGAGTCGCCATGAACTTTCTCTCCCTCTGGTTCCAAGTCTGGAGACTTGGAATATCGGGAGGAAACAGGCGAATTACTTAGGAAATCAATCACTCGCTGATGAAAACTAGCAGGGAAAAAAATCAACGTAGACAAAATCATAATATACGGAAACATCCCAATCTGAAACAACATAGCCGTCATCACATGAAAAGCAATAACCGCTAAATAAGCCAAAGGACGAGTATATTTATTTAACAATAAAAAAGGAATCGTCAAATCATACAAAGCACCACACCAACTAAATAAAGTTGCTGACCATTTATAATTAAACAACCAACCAATCAGAGGCACATTTGTCTTAGCAGGCAACCAGATTTTTAAAGGCATGGCATTCACCAACCAATCGTAATTTAACTTAGCTAAACCTGCATAGAAATAGACAATACCCAATTGAAATTTGATAATATTAATCGTCCAAGTCGACACTTTTTCTAAGCGAATGGAAGGGCGCAATAATACATCTATGGAAAAATAGCGATGCGCAGGAAGAAATATTAGTAAAAAACTAACTAGACTGACAAAATAGTAATGATTGAGATAATTTGTCTTATCTAGTAATTCTACATAAGTGAAAGTCAGAAAAAACAGTACGGAAGTAATACGGTAAAAAAAACCAAACATAATGGACAAAGCACAAAAGCCCATTAGATAAAAAACGTTGTACATACCTGCACTCCCCAATGGCTTGACCCACTCAAAACCATAATAAGTAAAGAAAAAATCTGGCGCAATGTATTGGTCAAATATCCACCCATTATACCAAAATCGAACGATGCTCACTAACATCACAAACCCAAAAAGCACCCTGAACATTGCCAAAGGTGCTATTGAGATTTTATCGTAAAGGTATTTGTTGAACATAGACCATTTCATTGTCAGAGGTCAGACCAAAAAGCAAGCTTTTTTGTCAGAAGTCAGATGCTATCGTTCTCTCACTTCTCACCATCTCACTTTCTCACACTTCTAATCCCCGTCGTTATCTTGGTTCGTAATTGAAATGCCCATTAAAGAGGCCATATCTGATTTGAAAAAGACGACTAGCTTTTGCATCTCAATGAAAACATTGGTTACTTTTTCTGTATCAGCAGTGATTTGATCGCCAAATGGATCTGTTAAATCACTTGCTGCGGCTTTAGTCGTTTCGAATTGTGCCAACATATCATCTGCTAAATCTTTGGCGTCAATAGCTACTAAATAATCGTATAAGCCTTCACCATTGGTGTCATTAGCAGTTGAACCTACAAACATTTTTTCATAAGCTACCAAACTTTCGTTTAACAACTCTACACAATATCCTCCGTGTAATGCCTCAATTGCTTTTGGTCTTGGCACACCCGCACTTCTTACACCCGCTGGAATAGCAACTTTACCATCTCGAACGAACCGCTGGAAATGTAAATCAATACTATTTACTAAAATGCTCAAGGAACTTCCGACATCAATACCTAATGCATCTGTTTCAGTAAAAGTCGCTGCATAATTTTCTCCTGTAGTTACCCATCCATTCAAAGTAGCATCTACTCTGGTTTGAATGTCTTTCGCCAAATCTGTCAAATATTGTTTTCGGTTATTGGATCGCTCCATGCTGCTGAATTGCTCAACAATCGTTGCATTCTCTTCACTATGTAGCATATAATCTAAGGCAGGAAAACCTACTGCCGCTTGATTCGCCAAAGAACCTAAGATATAGTTACCTGTTTCGATATTGGCATCTACTTGGCTCGCATCCGTCGGATAGGTATTTAGACTTTTTCTTAAAGCCACTTCTTCCGCTGGTCCGAACATATAAATCGCAGCACTTTGCCAAGCTAGTCTGCTATTTTTCAAAGCCGTCTGTGCTGCTACTAAGGTGCTTTCCGATGGATCTGTATTGAATGCCAGCACTTTAGTTACTAAATTATCCGTTTGCACCTTCAAACTTTCATAAGCTGGAATAATCAAATCATTTGCCGTTGTATTCGCAATATCTCCTCTTACTTTGGTCAAGTCTACCGTTGGGGTAGTTGGCGTCGGAGTAGTCGGATTGTTTGGTGAGGTTGGGTTAACCAAGGTTCCACTATCTTTCCCGCAGGAAACCAAGATAGTACCTAAAATGGCAACGAAAAGGAAGGCGATCAAACGATATTTAGGATTCATAAAAGTGTGCTTTTTGACTTCTAAACTTAACTAGACTTAATCTAAATAAACTTAACGGCGCAAATATACAATACAATTAGTATAAAAAAAATCATTATTTTTTGTGATTTTCTTAATACCTAATGTTAGGTATATGGCTACCTAATTCTCGTTGGAATTGTAAAAACTATGTCAGGGAAAAGTTCGACTTCACGTGTAGTTTCTCTTGTGGCTTTACGTGTCAGACACGTGCGTTCAAAGCAGATTCTCTTTACGTTGCGCTCGAAAATCCGTTTTCATCTGCCAAATCCGATATAATCCGTCAGCTAATCAAGCGTAGCTTAGAAAATGGCTTAACGTTCTCCAATAGTTGTCTATCTTTTTTGCTTGTATCTAGGTAAAAAACTGAACGGTTATAACTCATCTTGTACAGGTGCTAACTTTGGATAAGCACCTACCAAAGTGGCTTTAGCCTTATTCAATCCTTCTGGGGTCACATTCCAAAAATTTCCGTCAGCCCCTAAATCTTGGTTCATAATTACATCAATTTCAGCTAGTGATAATTGACGGTTTGGATTGTACCGCAATGCATTGACAAACGCCCATACCTCAGACATTACATGAAATGCATCTCCTGTATCTCCTGCATTTAAAGCTGCTAAAGAACTGTTTAAATAGTGAACTGCGGTGGCAGCAGCTACCAATTCTAAGTTTTCTGCTACTTCTGCTCGTTTAGCGGTCTTAGTTTCTAAATCATTATTGACAATCGCTGCACGCCCTTCAATGAACGCCTCCATAATGATGGAATTCGTCCCCAAATTTGGATCAACTGTGTTCGAGTAATGACTCCAAAAACGATCTTCACTGGCTCTTTCTGACGGCCAATTAGAAGAAAAATCCAATGGTGGATTCCAGTACCCGAAAGCCTCATCCCAATGGTGTTCCATATCGTTATAGTTCTTACCTTCTCGCAAAATGGTGTTTTCTACGTCGTCTCCCGTTCTTCCTTCAGAGAAATAAGTATTGTAAATTTGGTTGTAAAAAACAGATCCCATGATGCCTTTTTCGATCAATTGGGTGAACTCTCTACCGTTTTTGTCTACCAAAACCGTAGACCCTTTGCTTTCTCTAGTGATTAATCCTGCCACACCATTGGATGCCTCTTGTCCTGATCGCCCTGCTAAACTAGCTGCGGCTACATCGGCAAATAAATTTTCAAATAACTGGTCGTCTAAGTCTGGTTGGAATGCTTTATTGGCTAATTGCTTAGTAGATTCGAAGTCGAATAAACCACC
>CALDTJ010000472.1 GCA_937924145.1 uncultured Saprospiraceae bacterium | reverse complement strand
TCCAAATAGGCTTTGAATCCCTTAAGCATTAAATCCAACCCTTTGTGATTAATGTCTATTCTTCCGCAAAATCCGAAGGTTAATTGTTGCTTATTTTTCGGTCCTAAATCAGTTGGTAATTGTTCCAAATCCATCCCATTTGGAATTAACTTTTTATTTCCCTCCTCCATCATTTCATTCAATTGATCTAATTCATTTACGCCTAATAGTTGGGTGGCTTTAGCATGCTTAATGACCCATTTTTCTAATAAATGGAAATAGATTTTTTTGGCCCACTTATTTTGTTGCAATGCTGCTTTAGAGAAAGCACCATGTGGCGTAAACACAAACTCAATACCTTGTTTTTTTAATAGTCTTGCTACTTGATAAAATTCTAAAATAAAGGCTCCGTGAATGTGTACAATATGATCTTTGGACAAATCTTTAATCGCTGTTTTCAATCGAGCGCAAATTGTTTTATTACTATACTGCTGAAATAAAACCGTTTTAAAATTCCGTATTGGATAATTGTGTATTAAGTCATTGGCAATTCCCCAAACGCTTACTTTTTGCCCTAATGCTGCTTGAGTTTTGGCTAATTGATGAACTACTTTATTGACACCGTTCATTCTCTCTGGATTGGCTTTCCCTAAGACTAAGTGTATGATTTTCATGTTTTTGATGTTGATTATTCTTGATTGTAAAATTGTGTGATTGTGTGATTGTTACACTTTTTACCGTAGCACCAAAGAGGATATGTTCTTTGGAAAAATATAAAAGATATAAACTAGTAAAGTCAAAATTTGGCTAATCATAAGTCCTATTAATAATCCCATAATTCCCCAATTTTGAACCATTGGAAAAGCGAGGAGGATGCTAAAAAAAGCACTGATACAATAGGCTATAAAAATGGGCTGTGTAAATTGAATGGTCCTAAAAAAATAACGCATTGGATATCCAATAAAAACAAAAACATAAAGCAGACAATATCCCCAAACCACATAACTATAACTCGTCAATGCTGCTCCATATAATCCCTCTATTAAGACTGGGGCTAACAAGGACATAGCGAATAATATCGCTAAAACAACCGCCCCAATCTGAAGGCTAATTTTCCATAGATACTTTTGTAATCCTTTAAGGTCTTTTTGTAAAAAGAGTTGGGCCGCCTCTGCAGGTACGATATTTTCCATAGCCAAAAATAAGATATGGCATAAGCCAACGATATTCTGTCCCATTCGTACTGCGCCTACAGCAGTTGTTCCGAGTGTGCTCGCCGCTGATATGAGGAAAAAATTGCCAGAAAACCACTGTAAGATAGACGTGCCCAACAACCAACTTGAAAAATGATAATGTTTCTTTAATATAGATAACCAATAGTCGTTATCCTTTGTATTTTTCGTTTGTATTAAGTCTTTCACATAAAAAGGCATACTAGTTAAATAGCCTACTGCAATCACCATTAAAGCATTGCTTAAAGAGCTATTATTTGTTACCGCTAATCCAAACAATCCGATAAATATCACTCCGTAACAAAGACCATCCATCAATAGCGGTTGGAGGTATGCTTTCTTGATAAAAAAGGTCTTTTTATAAAAATCTTGTAGTAAATAAAAGAAGGTAATTCCTCCAATTATTGGTAAATAATCGAACCATCCTATGGACCAATTGGTAATATTTAAAAACAACATAAAGCCACTAAGCAATAAGCACAAAAAACCTCCAAATGCTACCTGCATTCTTCCTAGTGTAGAAAAATAATGGGCCTGTTCTTTGGCTGATTGACCAATAGCTAAAGTCATCAGTGGCTTAGTAATAAAGGCTTGATGCAAACTCAACGCAAATAAAACCCCCATCCACAGCATGGCAAACAAGCCATATTCCTTTAAGCCTAATATTCTAATTAGCGCAATGCCTAATATAAAATTTCCTCCACTCACGATTGCTTGATCTGCTAACACTAATAGCTTGGAGAGGTCTTTATTTAGGTAATTGTATATTCTAGATAATTTCATTGTTCTTTTTTGAGAAGAATACTCATCCTTTGTAAATAAAAATTTGTCTAAAAATCCCGAAGGGATTAAACTTGAATAACGGGGTTGTGTAGAAAGTCAAAATATGTAAAATATTCGAATATTTTACATATTTAAAATCATAATAATCAACGATAAATATTTTATTAAAAATAATAATTTATTGATAAAATCGACTTTTTACACAACCCCAACTTAACTCCATAAAATTCAACCACTTCGTGGTTGTGGAGGTAGGGGATTATTTTTTGTCCCCGAATTTCATTCGGGGCTATTCAAGTTTAACCACTTCGTGGTTTTCGTGGTTAATTATTAACTTAACTTGGTTTACAAAGCACTAGTTTTTTCAATTTTAGATAAGTCAAATCTTAGAACCTCCTTTTTTTGAGACTAAAGAGGCTGTCTCAAAAGACTCGGAGCATTTTTTTGAACCAAATAATATGCTAAAATCCTCCCCCTAGCCCCCTCCAAAGGGGGAAAAGTTCTGTGCTAATTTGAAAATCAGAACTTTTATTGGTGGACTTTTTCAATTTGGGTCTTTTGAGACAGCCTCAACACCGTATCATACGCTTACATAACGATACTTAGAATACTGCTGATACCCCTTGGATGGCGCACAATCATTTAAGACCAAATGAAGATTAGGAATTTGCCATTCTTCGAATCGATGTTGAATATCATTGATGTATCGTTGGTTCGTATATCCAGCTCGAATCACAAACAGGTTTGCTGTACTTTGGTGCATCAAAGGAATCGCATCTGAAACAATTCCAATAGGTGCAGAATCTACAATCACCACATCATAATACCATCTCATATCTTGGATAAAACCTGTAGCTCTTTTTGAAAAAAACAAAGCTTGATTACCTGTAATTAAATTGCCCGCTGGAATAAAATGTAAGTGCTGTTCTCCCGTTTTGTAAATGGTATCAAAAGTGTGTTTTCTCCCTTCTAAAATAGCGCTTACTCCATCACCTAATGGCAAATCCCAAACCTTGTGCAATGAAGGTCTTCGGATATCCATATCAATCAATAATACTTTCTGCCCAGTTGCTGCTAAGGTCTTCGCTAAATGCGTTGCGGTATAAGATTTTCCTTCTCCTGATTTCATAGAAGAAACGACTAATAATTGTCCTTGACCTTCGACTTTTGAGGGGGGCAATTGGCTTACATTGGCCATCAATTCCGAGACTATTTCAAAACTTTGGTATTGGTTCTTTTTGTTTTTCCAAACTGTTCCTAAAACTGGCTTAGAAAACTCGTCTTCGATGTCTGCTTTGGAATTGATTTTTGCTGTGAAATAATTATAAATAAAGACACAAACGATTCCAATACTCAACACTAAGAAGACACATAAACCAATGATTAAAGGCTGATTCGGCGAGATTAAGTCTTTTGGTAAACTCGCTCGCTCAACTACTTTATGCGGATATAAATTGGAAGAGCGACTTATTGCTAATTCCGTTCGCTTTTGCATCAGGTATTTATACATGTTCTCATTCAAAGATACTGCCCTAACTAAAACGGCTAATTTTCTTTCTTTCTCAGGGTAACCACTAATCTTATCGTTTGATTCTTGAATGGAATGCGTGATTTCTTTTTGTCTAATGGTCAAATTTTCAAGGGTAGCACGAACCGTTTCATTCACAAAAACTCTAAGGCTTTTTATCTTAGCATCAACCAATGCAATCTCTGTGCTTTCGGGTACAAACTTCTGTAATAAATCTTGTTTCTCTAACTCTAAATTTTGCACTTTCATATAAGATTCTTGGAAAATCTTATCATTCAATGCCTTAAAATTCGGTGCATAATCGTTTAAGTTTTTACCTGAAGTAAGATGCGTGTACAGTTTCTCTAAAGCTACTTTTTGCATATCAAAATCAAGGCTTTGCATATCCAATTGCTTGATTTCTTTCAAAGTAGCATCTGTTTCTTGTCGAGTGTTAACCAAATGATTCTTAGTTCGGTAATAGGCTAATTCAGACTCTGTTTGTTTTAAATCTCTTTCTACCTTCGTTAATTTTTGATCTAAATAAACCAATGTCTCATCTGACATTTTTTCTTTATAAGTTCGACATTCTTCCATATAAGCATTCATCAAGGTATTGACAAAATTCTGCGCCTTAGAAGGTAATTCATGCGCAAAATAAATGCGGATTATAGAAATGTCCTTTTCAACTGGTCTAACGAATAAATTCTTGTCATCTATCCCATTAACTAAAGCGGCTTTACTATTCACTCGAAATTTAAAAATATCATTGATTCTCAAACTTTTAGAACGATTATTTGCTAAATCTTTTTCTAAATTAATTTTAAATTTCAATCCATCTTGAGTCATCCATTTTCCTGCTTTCACACTTGCGAAACTGCTATCTTGTTCCGCATCTTCCAATAAATAGAATGTTTGATCTGCTCCATATTTCAAAAAGAAATCTTGGTCATAAGCCGTTTCTTCTTCCACTTCATAAGTAATTTGGAAAGGACGGTTTTCGAAAATTTCTTTAGTCCGCATCTCCCCTACTCTATAAATTGTCAATTCCCAATCCAATTGCTCCATCGCCTTTTCAATCAAGTCTTTAGATTTGAAAACTTCCACCTCTGTCAAGAAATTTTCATTCTGCATCGGAGTGTTGTTATTCTTCTGCTGAAATAAATCAAATCCTGCTTGGCTAGAATTCAAGTTATTAATTTTAATAGCCCCTTTCGATTGATATTCCTCTGGCAAATATTGAATCCCTCGCTTTGCTACAAAAACAGTAGCTACACAAAGGCCAATTAAAATAGGAGCTGCTTTAAGTAGGGGTAAGATTATTTTTTGAAATTCTTTTCTGAGATTCATGTTAGAGTGATGAGTGATGAACGATGAATGGGTTAGTTGCTGGTTGCTAGTTGCTAGTTGCTGGTTGCTGGTTGTGAGCGGAAACTAGCAACCAGCAACTAGCAACCAGTATCACTTCGTCAATACAGACAACAAAACTGCTGCCCCCGTAATTAAACTAGCTACGGGCGTCGCTTTTTTCAAGAAACTATCTTCTGATTTATTCTTATTAGGTTCGACATAGACAATGTCTTTGGACTGGAGGGTAATGTTATATTCGGTAGTAGCAATGATGTCCGTCATGTCAATCAATAATTCGACAGGTTGTCCTTCAATCTCTCTGATGACTTTTATTCTTTTATTGTTGGAATAATCTCCTAAGCCTTTTGCTTGTCCTAAGATTTGGACTAAGTTGACTTTTTCGTTTTCCAATTCGTATCGGCCTGGGCTGTTTACTTCGCCCATTACCGTTACATAATGATTGACTGCTCTGACGTTAATGATTGGATCTTTTAGGTAGGCACTGTATTTTTTTTCTAAAAGGTAATTAACTTCTTTGATGTTGTAACCTGCAATTTTGATTCGGCCTAATTTTGGTAAGTTGACTTCTCCTAAGTGATCAATGGCAATCCATTTGCCCGTTTCTTTGTTCGATGAAAATTTACTATTGACAGAACCAATACTTAAATCTTCATGGCCCCAAATACTAATGGTTATTTTATCTCCTGCTTTTAAAACAGGCTCTTTTTGATGGAAATATTGTTGTAAGATTCTACGATTGTCTGCCGTTTCTACTTCAGTATTAAATAAAGCTTGATTCGTGCTACAAGAAGTTAGAAAGCTAAAACAGATAGCGGCAAAGATGAGTACATTTTTCATGGTCTAAATTTTTATAAGTTTACATTATCATTTATACCATTCTATATGCTATTCAAGTGCCATCATTTTAAATCATTGATTATCAGCTATTTAATTAATTTTGATACGTGCTAAATTTCCCAATTATGGAAAACTTATTCCAAAATGGGAAAACCTCAAAGCC
>CALDTJ010000471.1 GCA_937924145.1 uncultured Saprospiraceae bacterium | reverse complement strand
TAAGGAAATTAAACTACGGTTGTTGAATGAGCAAAAGGCTGAGTTGGAGCAAACTAAGTGGCAATTGATTAATATTATTTTACCGCTGGTATTTTTAGGGTTATTTGGGTTTGGATATAATTTTTGGCGACGGCGACGGTATGCAATGTAGCACGTACCAGTTTATTCGTATGAATTATTTGGACAAAACTGTCACCTCCACCCGATCATTAACCGAATGTTCTTCGATAGAACAATCAATATCCAGTAAACATTTATTCAGCGGTTGCTGTCCGCCATATCCTTTGGCGATAATTCTTTCTTTATCAATGCCTTTTCGTTGTAAATAATCCAATATACCATCGGCTCGTTTTTGCGTCAAATCCATCTTTTCATCAAAACTGCCCAAGTTGGCAGTATGTGTTGATATTTCTATTTTTAAGGTGGGTCGTTTTTTTAATAAATCAGCTACCTGATCTAGTTCTTTTGCAATTTTGAAAGTAATAAAATAATCACCTTCAAAAAATTGTATGGTCGGAAGATGGTAATGATCCCTATCTAAATTTTCTGCTTTTAGAAAATCTTCTTTAGTAATCACCTCTTCTTCGTTTGGCTCATTCTCTTTAAATTCTGGAATTTTTTCTTTAGCTATTTCTTTATTATCTGGTAGTTTCCAAGCAGGCTTTTCAGCATCAATTTCTATAGATACGGGAATCGTTTCATTATCAATAGAAGGTATTTGTGAGGAAGTCGTTGACTCTTTTGTTTCTTGCTTTATCACCTGATTAACGGCAATTGCTTGAGGTATAAAAGATACTAAAAATATATCATCGTCTCCACCTTCTCTGGAAGACGTAAATAAACCTTGTTCTTCGTTTTCACTAATAAAAATAGAAATATCATCCGAAGGGCTGTTAATTGGTCCACCTAAATTAGTAGGAGTGGTCCATTCTCCATTTTCGTCCAGTTCGGTTACAAAGATATCAAAGCCACCTAGTCCCAAATGCCCTTTTGAACAGAAATATAACTTCCCATTTTGGTGTATAAATGGAAAACCTTCGTGCCCGTTCGTATTAATTTTTGAACCTAGATTTACGGGTTTGCTCCACCTCTTTTTTTCTTTTTTAGAAACATAAATATCTGTACCACCTAAACCACCCGCTTTGTCTGAAACGAAGAATAGTAATTTTCCATCAGGCGAAACGGAAGGGTGCATATAATTGGATTCCTTACGGCAGAAAGAAACGGGGTCAACCTTACTCCAACTTTTTCCATCGTCCGATGCTGCCTCAAATAATTGTAAACAATAGGCGCTTTGCCGATTTAAAAAATTTCCATTTCGAGTAAAATACATAGCAGTACCATCTGCTTTGAAAGTCGCCATGCCTGTATTTTTTCGAGCATCATTTATTTTAGAAATATACTCTTTTGGTTTAGCAAAAGTACCATCTGGTAATTGTTCGCTATGATACAATCGCAGATAACTTCTATCAGTTGCGCCAGACTTGGTATCCAAAAATTTTACCTTCCCTTTTCTATCAGAAGTAAACACAATTCCATTATCCCAAAAAACAGGTGAATTATCGTCTTCCTCTGAATTTTGAGCAAAAGTTTTAATGACAGCATGACCGAAATAAGCAGGAACTGTCTTTGCAAAATCACAGGAGGCAATCATTCTGTCAACCGTCTCATCGTCTGTTTCAATCTTTGCGTAATCTTGAAACCACTTTTTGGCGGCATCATATTTACCACTACTCATCAAACATTCTGCGTAGTGATAATAAGATTTAGTTTTGGCTCTATCACTTTCGACAATTTCCTCATATAATTCAACTGCTGCAGGTATTTGATTCGTGATTTTATAGCAATAAGCTAATTTGCTCTTGATGCTTAAATTTTGCTTAGTGGTCAAAACCTTTTGATAAAAAGGAATCGCTAGGGCATACTTATCCTCTTTAAAAAGCTGATTCGCCTTTTTTAAGTCCTTACCTTTTTGACCAAAAGCATTGGTTGCAAAAAGTAAAAAGAAACTGAGCAAAGTGATAAAACGCATGGACTGTGATTTAGCGGACTAATAAATAGACTATGATTCATTAATATTAAAACTCGATGATTCAAGTCCAGACTTGAATCCCGTATCAAGGTCGTCTCTTGACGACTATGCTGGTCAGGAGACCAGCTGATATTGATTTCAAGTCCGCCTGAATGCTTGCGGGCAGGTCTGGAGACTTGAAATATCGTTATCACAAAAGGGGACATTAATTTCTGAATCCCAATAAGTCGCTTGTACTTAATTCATATTAAAACAAAAACTATGCGAAAAAGCGTTAAGAATTCCATAAGTTAGTGAGCCATTTTACACAAATACCAATCTACTATGGCAAAACATTTGAAAACAGGAAAAAAAGGCGAAGATTTAGCTGTAAAATACCTAAAAGAGAAAGGGTACGAAATATTAGAAACGAATTGGCGGTTTCGCCGATCTGAAGTAGACATCATTGCAAAGGATCAAAAAGTATTAGTTTTTGTAGAAGTGAAAACTCGTAGCTCTAATTATTTTGGAGAACCTGCCTCCTTTGTCTCTAATCGAAAAAAGATATTGTTGCAAGATGCTGCCACTGCCTATATGCAAAAAATCAACCACACTTGGGAAATTCGTTTTGACATCATTGGAATTTTGATGCCTGCTGCGGCTAAAATTGAAATAAAACACTTCGAAGATGCCTTTTTTCCTGGGTTATAATCCTTCAAATCGTTAACCAAATTAACAGCTTTAACATTTATTTGGGTATTTCTGCCAATGCACCACTTTAACATATAATACTTTAGTAAATCTATAACAAGCACTTAACTGCTATTAACATCCTGTCTCTACATCTTTGCTACATAATAAAAATACAGTAACGCTATTTTACTGTAATTGTGTAACGAAAATCTCAACGATTATGAAAAGGATTCAAAATGTATTAACGATAGCAGCTTTATTATTAACGGCTACTTTTTCTTATGCACAGGTTTCTGTGGGTGCTAAAGCAGGTGTTTATACTTCTTTCATAGATGTGACTGACGCAGCGGAAGGATTGACTCAAAATGTAGAAGGTTTAACCTCTCCAACTTATGGATTGGTGGCAGAAATAGGTTTGGGCGAAAATTTTTCTTTTCAACCAGAATTATTATACACCACAAAAGGATTTCAAGTAAGTGAAGGCATTAATATTAATTTAGGGGGCTTGCCAATCCCAGCAGGTGTTACTGCTCGAACAAAAATTAATTATTTAGAAGTGCCGGTACTAGCTAAGTATAAATTCGGAACCGAAGGATTAAGATTTAATGTGACGGCTGGGCCAGTTGTAAGTTATGCTGTAAATGGTCAATTAGATACTAGAGCGAATCTTTTATTTGACATAAATCCTATTAAGACCAATATTGACTTAGATGCTTTAAACTACGAAAGGCTAGAAATAAGTGCAAGTGTTGGTGCTGGTATGGCGTATGAAACAAGCGGTGGAGAATTCTTTGCAGATGCTCGCTATGTTCACGGTTTTTCAGACTTATACAATGCGCCAGTTGTTGATTTGAATTTGAAGAATAGAGGCGTTGGTGTGACTGTTGGCTATAAAATGAATTTATAAAAGAATGACCAGATTTTAGAAATCGCTATAAAAGTAAAACCCTTTTGCGATCAATAAAACTCCTTTTGCATTAAACCAAATGTTACTTTAGTCCCTGTTTTCATCACCCCGAAGACAGGGATTTTTCCTTTATTAAAAGTACTTTTATGTTTTTAATAGAATTGAATTCTGAAGTTTAAAATAATTATGCTCGTAGATAAAAATATAGTTACTGACGCTATCAATTTATTAACTCAACTGATTGCTACCGAATCTTTTTCTCGCCAAGAAGATCAGACCGCAGGCTTGATTGATTATTTTTTTTCACAAAGAGGTATTCCGACGGAGCGAATTGGTAATAATGTCATTGCTCGTTCTAAAAAATGGTCAACCCAGCAGCCAACTATTTTATTAAACTCTCACCACGATACGGTTAAACCCGCAAGTGGCTATACCAAAGATCCATTTAATCCAGAAATTACGAATGGAGTGCTATACGGTTTGGGAAGTAATGATGCCGGTGGTTCTTTAGTGGCACTATTAGCTACTTTCATGCATTTGTATAGTCACCAAGATTTAGGTTACAACCTAATCTTTGTTGCTTCGGCAGAAGAAGAAATTTCTGGGCCGAATGGAATTGCGGTAGTACGTGACAAAATTGCTCCGATTGATCTAGGTATCATCGGTGAACCTACCCAAATGCGCATGGCAATTGCAGAAAAAGGACTGATGGTAGTAGATGGAGAGGCGATAGGAAAGTCGGGTCATGCTGCTAGAGAAGAAGGAATCAATGCGATTTATATTGCTTTAAAGGATATTGATTGGATTAGAAACCATGAATTTGAAAAAGTATCTAACGTTTTGGGTAAAACGAAAATGACAGTGTCCCAAATACAAGCGGGAACTCAGCATAACGTAGTGCCTGATAGCTGTAAATTTGTGATTGATATCCGAACAAACGAAGAGTATGGAAATGAGGAAGTCTTTAATTTTTTACAAAAAAATACGACCTCGAATTTAAAAGCCCGTTCTTTTCGTTTGAATTCTTCTAAAATTGGTTTGGACCACCCAATAGTCAAAAGAGGTTTGGCATTGGACAGACCTTACTACGGATCACCGACCCTTTCGGATCAAGCTCTATTACCTTTTACGACTATCAAAATTGGTTGTGGGAAATCGGAGCGATCTCATACTGCCGATGAGTTTATTTATTTACAAGAAATTGAGGAGGGGATAGGTATTTATTTGCAGTTGTTGGATGGTTTGAAGTTAAGGTAGTATGGTAAAGTTGTTCCAGTCCACTGCGGACTGGAACAACTACTAATACCTATTACTTTTGATACTTCACTTTCCCCCCAATAATCGTATAAACGATTTCTGTATCCATAATCTCATCATCTGCACAAGTCAGTAAATTTTTAGACAAAACCGTCACATCTGCCAACTTTCCAATTTCCAAAGATCCCTTATCTTTTTCTTCAAAAGCGGCATAAGCATTTGACAAAGTATATGCTTTCAGTCCCTCTGCTCTAGTCATGCATTGTTCTGGAAAAAAAGCAACATCAGAGCCAACTCGCTTTCTAGTAACAGAGGCATAGAAACTCTCGATAGGATCAACATCTTCTACTGGAGCATCTGTTCCATTCGTTACTACTGCATCGGAGTCTAATAAAGATCGCCAAGGATAGGCGCCTTCTCTTGCCCTTTGTTCCCCTAACCTTTTTACTACAAACGGTGAATCAGAAGTACAATGAACGGCTTGCATCGCAGCTATAACGCCTAGTTGTCCAAAACGTGGAATATCGGTAGGATCGATATGTTGGGAGTGCTCAATTCTCCAACGAAAGTCAGATTGGTCGGGCATCGTTTTGAATATTTTTTCAAATAAATCTAACATTTCTCGATTGCCTCTATCTCCAATCGCATGCACACAATATTGTAATTTATTTTTTGCTGCTAGACCTGCAATCCGCTCTATTTCTTCAATTGGAGTTACATTCTGCCCATGAAAATCTGGTTTGTCATTATAAGATTCTAATAACCAAGCACCAAATGAACCCAATGCGCCATCTAAATATCCTTTGATGGCTCGGCTAGTAAAGAAGTGATTACCTGCGTTGAGAATAGGAAAATTCTTAAGATTCTCTGCCAAATTATCTTCTCGGCTACCAATCATTGCCCAAAGTCGTAAATCTAACTCTCCTTCTTCTGCTAATTTTTTATAGCGATCAATTTCCACAAAAGTAGAACCTGCATCTTGAAAAGAAGTAATTCCTTTTTTAATACATTCTGCTTCTGCTAATTCGATGCCTTCGTACCAAATTCTAGTTTTATCTTCTTCTGATAACGTTTCCAAATATTCGTCATAAGCATTGCCAATAACGCCCATAGCTGTTTCTTCAAAAACCCCAATTGCCTCGCCTCTCGAATCTCTAACTATCTCTCCTCCATTAGGATTAGGTGTTTCTTTAGATACACCAGCAACGCTCATTGCTTTTTCATTGGCAATCAACCCATGTCCACTAGCATGACGTAACATCACTGGATTATTAGGCGAAACTTCACTTAATTTATCATGATAAGGATAACCTAAAACTTGTTTGTCCAGCACGCCATCCCATTTTTCTTGGTGCCAGCCTCTACCAGTAATCCATTCTCCTGGTTTAGCCGTTTTAGCTTTTTCAGCTACCATGGCGACAATATCATCCCAACTTTTAGATCGGATAAAATTTAGGTTTTGTAGAGTCGTGCCAATACTCGAAAAGTGACCATGACCTTCAATAATTCCAGGCATAGCAAAATTGCCTTTTAGGTTAACGACCTTCGTTTCTTCGCCAACTAATTTTTGAATTTCTTCGTTTGTTCCCAACTGGATAATTCTATCCGCTTTTATTGCTAAAGCAGCTACGTTAGGATTTTTTTTATCTACAGTAGCTATTTCCCCGTTGATTAAAACCATATCCGCTATTGGCTGCTCTTGATCTGATTGGCAAGCAAAAAGGCTAAAAAAAAGGAATAGGTATAGAATACGATTCTTCATAATATCGTTATTGATTTATAAAAATAATTTGATTTTGATAAGCGATAGACACAAATCTATTGCGAAGTAAGGCAATATTTTAATATTTTTACAATACAGGAGCTACAACTCCTTCAAATTTTAGATTCTTCCAAGTTACCTATCTTTACGATTTACTGCCTCATATCCATAATTTTCAATTAGAAAAAGGGCTTTGATTGTCCAAAATAATTTATGGATTGATTTTTTCTGCCATAGCAATAACAGCATAGGGTGCATTTCATTTTTTCGCCATTCCTTCCTTTTTCAAGGGAAGGATTAAGGATGGGTTCAATAAAAAAAGTGAAAAAATGAAATGCACCCACAGCATACTGAAATACCTTTTATGAAAATATTGAGTATTCTTAAACCGATTTTACTTTTGTTCTTATGGTGTTGCCCTTTCGCAATACTAAGTGGACAAGTGGTCATAAATAACGGAGATTGCAATTTAGCTATTAATATTCCTGACAATAATTGTGTGCAGGTATCTATTCCCATTAGTGATGCCCCTGGTAGCCAATTAGGTCAAGATGTGTTTCTAAATGAGATTAAATTGATTATTGATCATAGATGGCGAAATGATTTACAAGTTACCTTGATCTCGCCTGATGGAAATACAGAAGTTAAATTAATTAGTGAAAGAGGTGGGGCGAGCGATCATTATGGTGATCCTCTTGATACTACTTGTTCGACACCTTTTATATTGGCAAATACTCCTTGTAGTACAGATTCTGTAAAAAATATTGCTTCTAGCACACAAACCATAGGGACTTTTATTCCCGAAGAACCATTTTCAAATTTTAATCTAGCAACTCCATTTAATCCTAATGCGATATGGACATTGGAGGTTTGTGATGATAAATTTGGAGATATAGGTTCTCTAGAATTTGTAGAATTATCTTTTATTCCGCTAGGCTGTCCTGCTCCTACAGATTTAGAAGCGTTTAATATTACGGCTAGAACGATTGATCTAGGTTGGATAAATAATGGGCAATGTAATAATGTAGTCGTTGAATATGGTCCCGAAGGATTTACGCCAGGAAATGGAACTACCGCAGGCGCTCCTAATAGTCAAGTTGTCGTTTTAAACTGTGTTGAGGAATTTGATTTATTTGACCTTGAACAATTGACGGCTTACGATATATACGTCCGACAAATTTGTAGTGGTTTTTCTTATGCTTATAATTCTTGTAGAGTTACGGCTACTACAGATTGTGTATTGCCTCCAGTGACGCTTTCTGAGAACTTTAATAATCAAGTTGGTTGTGGTTCAAATGGTGGAGATTGTATTGATTGCCCAACGGTAGATGGTGTTTGGAAAAATTCAGTAACAGATGATATTGATTGGATTGTTAATAGTGGCTCAACTGCCAGTTCTAATACTGGACCAAGTAATGATGCAGATAATTTGAATGGTCAATATATCTATTTAGAATCCTCTAGTTCTTGTAGGCCAGATAAAGAAGCTATTTTATTGACAGACTGTATTCAGGTGGAGGCAAGTACAGGCATTTGTCACTTGTCTTTTTACTACCACATGTTTGGTAATAATATTAATAGCTTGTTTCTAGAAATTACTACTGATGGGACAAATTGGGTAAACTTATGGAGTGCGACTGGAAATCAGGGTAATGAATGGTTTAGACAATACATTAACCTTTCGGCTTATGATGGAATGGTTTTACAATTTCGCTTTCGTGGAATCTCAGCGGCAGTTGGGGTAAGAGGAGATATCGGATTAGATAGAATTAATTTTTATGGTTCTCAATTGAAAGGGAGCGATATTTTTTATGCAGATACGGATAACGATGGCTTTGGAGATCCGATGGATTCTATTGCTGTTTGTTTTGCTGCTCAACCTATGGGCTACGTGGCAAATAAACTGGATTGTGATGATACAGATGCTACTATTAATCCAAATGCAGTAGAAATTCCTTGTAATGGTATTGATGAAAATTGTAATGGGGATTTGGATGATGAGGTGATTTTTAATCCAACATTTGCCGTTAGTCCAATTTGTAGCGGAGAGACGGCAATGATTACAGTTAACCCTTCTAATGCAGGAAAAATTTATTGGTTTGATAATATGGCAGGGACTATGCCTTTAGATTCAGGAATGACTTTTATCACCCCTTTATTAGCGGATACGACTACTTATTTTTTCCAAGAAACAAATACCTTCTCAGGGCAGACTTGTGAAAGTGATATTATTCCAGTGGAGGTGATTGTCAACCCTCAACCAGAAATTACTAATGCTTCTGGTAATCAAAATGTTTGTGAAAATACTGCTTTTGATTTAACTACTTTAGTGATTCAAGATGCCAATAGTGCTACAGATACTATTTTATTTTTTACAAATGATTCTTATTCTGCTAATGCCCAAATTACTAATCCAATAGTTGCTATTTCTTCTGATTCGATTTTTTATATTCAAGCTAGATCCGTTACAGGGTGTACTGACGAATTGACCCTATCTTTTTCTAAACAACCAACCCCTTCCGTTACCATTAATCAAGGCGATACATTGGATTTATGTTTTCAAAGTAACCCTCAGTTAATTACAGCAACAGAAAATGGTGGTGGTCTAGGACCATTCGATTTTACGTGGAGTACGGGGGCGCAAGGTGACGAAGCGATTATTTTTTCTCGGAGTAAAGATTTTATACAGGAGATTGATGTGACTGTTACTTCCCAAACCAATGGTTGTTCAGCGACGGATCGAATTGTTATTCACACTTTACCAAGTATAAGTTCCATTCAAGTTACTGATATTCAAGAGCCGAGTTTTTGTCAAGAAGATGGGGCTATAATAGTCGATCCTTTAGATGGGCAGGCACCTTATGATTATAATTGGAGTGGGGCTGTTTCAGGGATAGAAAATGATGTTACTACTAATAATTATACCATTTCAAATCTAGAATTAGGTGCTTATAATATTACCGTGACTGATAATTTTGGTTGCAGTAAAACACTTCCACAGCAAGTTGTGAATGGACCTGATTTTGGTATTAATGAAATTACAGATGTAACTTGCTTTGGGCAAAGTGATGGAACAATCACCTTAAATGTAGGTGGTTTAGTGAATCCAACTTATCAATGGAGTGATGGAACAACTGATTTTTCTAATAATCAAAATGTTTCGGCACTTAGTGGCGGCGTTTATTCGGTGATTGTTGATGCAGATAATGTTGCTCCGTGTGCTATTGATAGTATCGTTATTACCGAACCCGAGATGCTAGTTGTTCTAAACGAAAATGCGATCTCACCAAGCTGTGCAAATGTGGCTGATGGGGCAATAGAATTGGCAGTTACAGGTGGGACACCGACGATAGAAGGTAACTATAATTTTGCGTGGGATAATGGAATTTCCAATACTTCTAATCCGCAGAATTTATCGCCAAATACTTATAACGTTACCATCTCTGACACGAAAAATTGCTCCATTGTAGAACAGGTAATTATTGAACCAACTCCTCAATTAAATATCACCTTAAATCCTATAAACCCAAAATGTTTTGGACAAGATGATGGAGAGATTAGTGCAGTTGTTACGGGCGGAACTCCACCATACACTTATGCATGGAATGATGACCTGAGTCAAACTACTGAAAATGCTTTTGGTCTAAAAGCGACTACTTATACACTAACTGTTACGGATGCCAATGGTTGCCAAAGTACTAGTAGCGAAACGTTAGTAGATCCTGTGGCGATCACAGCGGACGTAGCGACTATTACTCAGCCCTTGTGTAGAGAAATAAGTGATGGGGTAATTGATTTAGTGGTTAGTGGAGGAACAGGTACTTACCAATATTTATGGAGTAATGGAGCAACCACGACTAATCTGACCTCAATTAGTGCGGGCATCTATCAGGTGACGATTACGGATGAAAATAATTGTGATTTTCAAATTGATTCGATTAACGTAACTGCCCCTGAGTTAATGAATATTGTTTTTTCAACCTTACAAGCACCAACTTGTGTGGGTGTTGAGAATGGTATGCTTGGAACGACTGTAAATGGAGGTGTTGCCCCCTACGATTATGCATGGAGTAATGGTGCCACCACCGCGAATATTGATAACCTAAGTTCTACGGATTACTTTGTCGAAGTAACAGATGCTAATGGTTGTATTTCTGTTTCTGATACTGCTCAATTGGTGGCTCCGCAATTAGTAAGTATAGAAGATTTCTTAGTCATTGATTCTATTCAATGTAAAGATGCTAATAATGGATCGGTCTTTTATCGAGTAAAAAGTGAAGCGGCAGGAGCAAATAGTTTTTCTTTTCGTTGGCAGGATAGCACCTTAATTGCTGATGATTTGAATGGTTTTTGGTTAAGTAGCGATTATACCACTTTATCAGCAGGTAATTATGACCTAGAAATAATGGATAATATTGGTTGTGTTTTGAATACTAGTTTTGAAATAACTGAACCAGATTTCTTGCAAATAGATACGGTCTTAGCAGAGTCCCCTTCTTGTTTTGGTGAAAATGATGGTAATGCGATTGCCAATATCTCAGGTGGAACTGCCCCTTATACTTATAGCTGGACCTTACCAAATAATCGCATAGTCAGAACCGCGGGAGAAATTCTTCAAAATATTGATGGAGGAAATTATAAACTAGAAATTATTGATGTAAATAACTGTGTCTCTCCTGCCTATAATTTTAATATCGAATCTTCTAGTCCAATTAATTTGGAGGTGACAGAAGTTAGGGATGTTAGTTGTTCTAATCCTGAAAATGGATTGATTGATATCAATGCGACAGGAGGAAGAGGAGGGATTAATTTTGAATGGAATAATGGACTATTAACCGAGGATTTAACGGATTTGGATGCAGGCGTTTATACCGTTTCTATTACTGACGGTGCAGAGTGTACATTGATTCGATCTTTTGAAATTAAGTTTGAAGAAGACAGTTTAGATCTTGAACTGGTTTCTTTGAATAATCCTAATTGTGAAGGGACCAATGATGGCGAAATTTCGATCAAAGTCAATGGCGGTTTTGGTACTTATCAATATTTTTGGAATAATGGCGACCAAGTGATTGATGGTGATTCGACTAGTCTACAAGGATTGAGTGAAGGTGTTTATAATGTGAGTGTGGTGGATGAGAGCAATGAGTATTTGTGTGTGGGTTATTTGGGTGATTTGACTTTATTGCCAGAAGGGGATATTTCTGTTAGCTTAGATGATTTCACCAACGAATTAGCTTGTTTTGATGACAATAATGGTGCATTTTTTATTACACCAAATGGAGGAACGGCCCCTTATGAATATCTATGGAGCAATGGGGCAACTACTCAAGATGTGGACAATTTGACTGCAGGTAACTATACTTTAACTGTTACAGATGCAAATGGCTGTACTTGGTCAAGCGAAGAGTTATTCCCTGAGATTTTATCCCCTATCAATTCTTTTAAAATTAGACCAAATTTTGTTACGGACTCTCTCTGCGTAGGGGATGATAGCGGGCAAATAATGATTGATTTTGATGGAGGGACATTCCCTTATACTTTTGATTGGAATAATGGTGCAACTACCGCATCTATACAAAATCTTTTGCCTGGTAATTATTCTTTGACCGCTACTGATCAGAACAACTGTGTGGTAAGATTTGATACGACTATTGCCATCAAAGTAGAAGCTTTACAAGCCAACTTACTAACTTCTGATTTGACTTGTTTTAATGATAATTCTGGTTTTATAGAGGCGAAAGTCATTTGTGGAGTACCTCCTTATCAATATCTATGGAGTACAGGTGATACGACTAAAAATTTGATCAACTTGCCTCAAGGTAATTATGCAGTTACCATAACGGATGCCAATGGGGCTGAAATGACGGATGCTATCACTTTACGATCTCCTCCTTTGCTCAAAGTAGATAGTACTAGAATCGACTTAATTAATTGTGAAGGTTTTATCAGATTGGATGTTTCTGGTGGTGTTTCCAATTCTTACAATTATACTTGGCGAGACGAAATGGGAATCATTATTTCTACCACGAATACTGCCAATGGATTAGCTGCTGGAAATTATGGGGTAACTATTCAAGATGCCAATAATTGTCAAGTCATTCTGGATGATTTGGTGATTGCCAATGAACTAACGATTGATAGTATTGAGACTTCTTCTACTTTTAATAAACAGTCTAATCGAGGGACTTTAAGGGTGGACACGATTATAGGAGGGACGGCTCCATATAATTATCTGTGGCTTAATGAGAATAATGGGGTGATCGGTACGAATGCTGTGGTGTCAGGAGTTGTTTTAGGAGATTATTATGTCATTGTTACAGATCAAAATGGATGTGAATTAAGACAAAAACAAACCTTAGATATTAGTGATCCGATAGTTGAACTGAGTGAAGTAGAAAGTTTTAAATTGTATCCAAATCCGACGGCTAGTATAAGTTTTCTTGATCTTCAATTTGCTAAAAGTGTAGATGTGTCTATTTCTCTGTTAGATGGTATTGGGAAAGAATTGATTTTAATAGAAAAACGAAATATTACGACTTTTCAACAAGAAATTGATTTATCTAGCTATGCTAGTGGAATATTTTACATAAAAATAATAGTGGACGATTATCCGCCTTTTGGAGAAAAGCTTTTTTATTTTAAAAATTAAAACCTGTTTTTCAGGTAGTTATAAAATTATTTTTGGTTAAATTTTAAAAGAATAGCATAAAATTCTTTTTTGAAATAGAAGGTATATCAATCGAATTTTGATATACCTTTTGTCATAAATAAATTACTGGATTTAGACCTAAATTATAGCGTACTTTGCGGCTTAATTTAATTAAATACAACTTCTTAAAAGTTTATAAAAATAAAAAATCATGGTTAGAATATTAATCAACGACGGAATTCATCCTGATGGTCAATTGCTTTTAGAAGAGGCAGGTTACCAAGTGGATACGGACAAGATTGCTCAAGAAGACTTACCAACTAAATTACCAAACTACGATGCTATCTGTGTAAGAAGTGCTACTAAGGTAAGAACTGCCTTAATTGACAAATGTCCTAACTTAAAAGCTATCTGTAGAGGTGGTGTTGGATTGGATAATATTGATGTGAAGCATGCTAGAGGAAAAGGTATTGATGTAATTAATACGCCTGCTGCATCTTCTAAGTCAGTTGCAGAATTGGCTTTTGGACACATGTTCAACTTATCTCGATTTGTGCATTTGTCAAATAGAGAAATGCCTGCAAAGGGAGCTAGTGAATTCAAAAAGCTAAAGAAATCTTACGCAAAAGGTCAAGAACTAAGAGGTAAGAAATTAGGAATTATTGGTTTTGGTCGTATTGGTCAAGAAACTGCTAAAATCGGTTTAGGGCTAGGAATGACTGTTTTGCCAGTTGATTTGATGTTAGACGATGCAACGATCCAATTATCTTTCCAAGGTAATAAAGAAATCACGGTATCTGTGAAAATTGATACGGTTGAGATGGATGAAATGTTAGCAAAAGCAGATTATATCTCTTTACACGTTCCTTCTTTAGGCAAAGCGCTTTTAGGTAAAGAAGAAATGGAAAAGATGAAAGATGGGGTTGTTTTAGTAAATACGGCTAGAGGTGGAACCATTGATGAAGATGCACTTTTAGCAGCTTTGGAAAGTGGAAAAGTTGGCGGTGCAGGATTGGACGTTTTTGAAAACGAACCAACACCAAGAGCTGATTTATTAAATCACCCACGAATTTCTGTTTCTCCACATATTGGTGCATCTACACAAGAGGCACAAAGAAATATTGGTTTAGAATTAGCTGAGAAGTTAATTGCTAAATTTGGGGAAGTTTAATCAACTGATTCTATTTCTAGAAATAAAAAACCGACTTGATTATGCATATCAAGTCGGTTTTTTATTTGAATAACTTTTAGTCTTTATTAATGTGAACTAGCAGGCGTTCTTCCTTTCATCCAGAAGTAAAGAATCGTAAATGCTACAATTAATATTGCTGGGAAAGAAACCATAGTTCCCAAAGTGGCCTGTCCTGCTACTAGTTCTAATTCATCGCCTGTTAGGCCTGCTGCTGCCGCAGTAGCTTGATCTCTGTCAATCCAGCCTCCGATAATAGGTTGGAAGATTGAGTTAGCAAACATTCCCACTGCGCCTACTATGGACATTCCTAAAGCACCACTTTCTGGTATATAGTCGGCAACGAACCCTATCATATTAGGCCAGAAATAAGCTACTCCTAAAGCAAAAATGAAAGCAGCAACGTATGCCATTGCGCCAGTCTGTGTACTTAATAAAAAGACTCCTAGTGTCGCCAAAATAGCTGATCCCAATAACACTCCTGTTGTATTAAATTGATGCACCATCTCTCCTCCAAAGTAACGAGCTACTGCCATTACACCTGTTACTAAGGCAAGAATTAACATTGGTTGCGCTCCACTTTTAGATAATATTAGACTAGACCATTGTTGTGGTCCAAATTCTGAAATAGCAGTCAACGCCATGCATGCCGCCATAAATAGAAATAAGGGAGAAAGCATTGCTTTAAAGTTACTTAAAACAGATACCGCTTCTGCCACTTTAGCTTTTGGCCAATTAGAAGAAATAAATAAATAAGCATATATCAAGGTAGGAATAATCATCACGGCTAACTGCATTTGGTAGCCAACGCCGCCATAAGTCATAAATTCTGATAATAAACTACCTACTACTATACCTCCAGGAAACCACATGTGAAAACGATTCATCATTTTACTCATCATGTTTCCTTCGTAAGCGTCTGCAATCATTGGATTACATGCTGCCTCGGTACATCCATTTCCCAAACCAATTAGTAAAGTAGAGACTAATAATGCCATATAGCTACCAGAATATATAGTCATGATAATACCAACCATGTGTGCAAAAAATGCAAATAGCATAATTCGTTTTCCTCCAACTATATGGTAAACCAATCCACCAATGACCATGGAAATTGGAAATCCAAGAAACCACATTTGATTAATGTACCCTAATTGTTCGGCAGTTAACCCTAGTTCGTCTTGTATTTGAGGTAATACTCCAGCCCTCAAACTAAAAGATAAAGCAGTTGTAATTAAAGCAAAACAACTACCATAAAATAGCTTTTTTTCGTTTGTCATCTTTAAATTAGATTTTCGTTTTGAAAATAGATTAAAAAATCTTGTATCCGTCAATGATACGGAATAATGGATTGTTTGCAAAATTTTAATTTCTAAAAAACGAAAAATCTTAATTATTGAATAACTTTGGGTACATTTGACACTAAGCCTAATACTTTTTAAGAAAATTCCTATACTTTTTGTCCCTATTAAAAATAGAAATAATGAACTATAAATTTTTAACCTACTTATTTTTTATCTCCTCCTTATTAATTGCCTGTCAAGGTCAACCAGAAACCACCTCAACTAAAAAAAAGATTGAAAAACCAGCTAAAGCAATCGAAGTATTAGAATTAACCAATTCTATTACAGAAAAAGAAAAAGCTGATGGTTGGGAATTATTGTTTGATGGACGTTCTTTGGAAAAATGGAAAGGGTATAACATGGGAGGTGAATTGCCAACTTCTTGGCAAGCAATTGACGGTGAAATTGTAGGTAGAGGAAAAGACAATTTAATCACTAAAGAACAATACGAAGATTTCGACTTCACCTTAGAATTCAAGTTAACAGAGGCTGCTAATAGCGGTATTTTTTACTTCGTACAAGAAATAGCCGACCAACCCATATATCAAAGTGCGCCAGAATATCAATTGGTAGACAATGCTACTTATATAAATACGCAAGGTGCAGATTATATGCACAAACATCTAACGGGTGATGCATTCAATTTATACGATGGTATTATCAACCCTGCTATAATGAAAGAAAAATGGTATACAGCTAGAATTAAAGTTGAAAAAGGTCATGTAGAGCACTGGTTGAATGGAAAAATGTGCATTGAATACGATTGGAATTCTCCAGATTGGAAAGAACGAGTCGCTAGTACAACTTTTAACAAAGCTATTTTTGCTGCAAAACCGTCTGGTCATATTGGACTACAAGGCTGGGGGAATGACATTAAATTTAGAAATATTAAAATCAAAAAATTATAGTTATGATATCAAGAATTTTAACGCTTTTAATAATTGTTTTGTGCCTAACCAATTGCTCTGTTAAAAATACTGCCTTGGGTGGTAAAGATGGACAAAATGGTTCTTCTTCTCTTTTTAATGGAAAAGATTTAGCTGGTTGGGAAATCTATGGTACAGAAAAATGGTATGTAAAAGATGGCCTGCTAGTATGTGAAAGTGGCCCAGATAAGCAATATGGTTATTTGGCAACTGAAAGAACTTTTAAGGATTTTGACTTAACCTTAGAGTTTCAACAAGAGGCAAATGGAAATAGTGGGGTATTCTTTCGCTCGTCTATCGAAGGAACTAAAATCACAGGTTGGCAAGCAGAAGTAGCCCCTCCGAACCACAGTACAGGTGGTATTTACGAATCTTATGGTCGTGGTTGGTTAATCAAACCAGATCCAGCAAAAGATAAAGCCTTAAAAATGGGCGAGTGGAATACGATGCGCATTAAAGCAATGGGAGATGTCGTCACTACTTGGGTCAATGGGCAGGAGATGATTACTTTAAAAGACGAAAAAATTGGTGCTGCTATGGGACAGATTGCCTTGCAAATACATGATGGCGGAGGAATTAAAGTAAAATGGAGAAATATCAGAATTACGGAGTTGTAAATTAGAACCGAGACTTTAAAATATGCTTAACAGAAAGAGTGTATCTTTTTTGGTTAAAATGCCGTTATTTTTGTAGTACCAAGTTCTGCTTGGTTTGTATTCATACCAAGCAGCGCTTGGCACTACTTAAAAACAATTTAATCCAATGAAATTATTAAAAGTTACATTTTCGTTTTTTATAGCCTGTTTTCTTTTTACCAATGCACAAGCACAAGTAAAAGCATTTGGGCAAGCAGGTTTTAGCGGACAAGGAGTTGAATTAAAGCCTGGAAAGTATGTTCATGAGCAATTGAAAAAAAGAGGCTTAGGAACTTTAGCGGGCTTAAGAGTCCCTAGAGGATGTGATGTGAAAGTTTATGATAGCCCGAATATGCAAGGAGCCGCAAAGCGATTTGCGAAAAATAATCCTAGTATCAATAAGTCTGGAGCATATTCCTTAAAAGTAGCTTGTGGTAGTGTAGGAACTCAACCGGGGTTTGCTATTGGCGCTTCTGATGAGGTAGGAAGAAAAGGGGATTTGATTTTTGTGGATGTAAATATCAGTGATTTTGAAAATATTGTTTCTATGCAATATAGTATGAATTTTGATCCTGCTGTTTTGCAATTTGAAAAAGTTCAGAATATTAAACTGAAGGATTTAAGTCTGGAGAATTTTGGTTTAAAAGAAATCAGAAAAGGTAATCTTTTAATGGCTTGGTACGATCAATCTGTACAGGGGGTAAGCTTACCTAGTGGGACAAATATTTACCAAGTTGTTTTTAGAGTAATTGGAGAGAATGCTGAAAAATCTAGAATTCGTTTTTCTGGTAAGCCAATTGTCACTGAAATTATGAAGGCTGACGGGACACCTGTTTATTTCAATAAAGTAAATGGATCGGTTACTTTGAAGTAATAATTATCTATGATATCAAAATTTAAAAAAGAGGGAATGAATTATGTTTTTATACTGCTTAGTTCATTCCCTCTTTTTTTATTTGGGCAGTCAATTGGGGATGAAAAATTAAAGGAAGTAGCAATTGGTTATTCAATCATTCATGAAAAACTGCCAGAAGGCTATAATTATACGCCACTTTTTGTAACTGCAAGATTTCCTATCTATCACTTTTCGACTAAAAAGAAAGGTCATTTCAAAGTTTTTGCAGAACCTCAATTTGTCTTAAGTAACCCACCTAGATCATTTCCCACAACTTTTGAATTTGGTGTAAATGTAGGTTTTCAATATTTCTTACCACTTTCTAAAAATAGTAGCTTTTCGGCATCTATAAGCGCTGGCCCACATTATTTATCCTTAGAAACAGCGATGCAAGCCAAAGGCTTTATTTTTTCTGATAATTTTGAAATTGGTTATTATCAAAAAATTGGAGAGCGACTAGGTATTAGTGTTAAAACTCGATTTAGACATATTTCTAATGCTGGTTTTCAATCTCCTAATATTGGGATTGATAATTTGTTTTTGATGGTAGGTGTTTTTTGGGGAATGTAGCGCCAAGCTCTGCTTGGTGAATTTATTAAGCCAAGCAGAGCTTGGTACTACGGCTATTTAAGTATCCTATCTAAGGTAGTTTGATTCACTAAATCCTGTTTATACTCTAATTTCCAACCCGCGTTCTCAACCATAAATTTCATCATTTCTACTGCTTGATTTCCTTGTTTTTTAGCGGTATCTAATAATTCACTTTCATTAGCTTTTTGCACTATAAACTCTTTAGCATTCGCATTCAATTTATTATAATCTTCTTTTGTAAAAGAATTAAAAGTGCCTTGGGTAATATCATAATAATCCAAAGTGTGGTCAATGGAAATAATGCTCGGTTCAGGTAATTGACTGATGACTATTTTCTTTTCTTCTGGCAATGCTGTAATCTCCATTTCATCCAAATCATAACCAATAGATACCTTAGCCTTAACCCGAATTAATGCTTTCTTGCGAAACGGGCTAAAGTCATATCCCCAATAATCTTCATAGCTATAAACTTCAGAAAGATGCCCTTCAACGGTTACTAATTTGTAGACATTTTTAACTCGTTCTAGTAAAACATCTGATTGTTCTTTTACCTGTATATCATTCCAAGTGTAGTATTTTTTTGTTAGAAAAATACCTGCTCCAAAGAAGAGTATTAAAGCAATGCCTACTAATATCTTTTTCATAAAAAATCTTTAATTAAAACGCCCCATGATTTTTGAAAACCATGGGGCGTTAGGTATTCGTTTATAAAACGAAAATACTATCTTTTTTATTCAAAGCTACAATACACTTTGTTCTAAGATAGAAAATCATTTGTCTATTACTACTCTTTTTTATCCTCTGTTCGAAGTGTCGGATACTTAATTCCTAATTGCTCCATATAAGAATCATACTTTGTTTCATCATAATAAAACGGCTCTAATTGAGGACGGAATTCTTCCACAATTTCTTTATTCAAGTAAATAGCAGGCGTATCGTCTTCTGTAATCATTGGCTTATATTCTTGAACCATGCCTTGTTCTTCTCGGAAATACTGCCAAGCTTGTTCTACCAATTCTGGTTTCATCAAGAAATCTAATAAAGTCATAGCCTCTGCTTTGGCCCCTGCGACTACTCCTTTATGCGCAATTGGCGTTGCCATTGCAATAGCATTAGACCAATGGTGCCCTTGTAATCCTGGAATATTAGAAGGAAAACGCATCGTGACGGTCGGTAATTTCCAAGAAATATCACCAATGTCGTCTGAACCACCACTGACAAATCTAGTAGAAGGCAAGCCAATCGTATCTAGTTTGGTTTTTAAACCATTTGTATCTCTAACAGAGTTGACCTCTTTCTGAACAGCTCTTGCTAAAGTTTGATCCGCAGCACTCCATTCTGGCAAACCGACTTCTCTAATATTCTGATACATGGTCTCCGCAATTACTTTATTAAAGTGTCGAGGCCAAGCAGATCCCAATACTTTTTTACTCATTTTGGTATTGGTCATCAAAGCTGCACCTTCCGCAATCTTATTGGCACGACCATAAACATCCATAATTTTTGGATAAGTTACATGTCGGAAATAATACCAAATAGATGCTTTGGATGGTACTACATTTGGTTGGTCACCACCATTGTTTATCACACTATGAGAACGATGTAGTGGGTCTAAATGCTCTCTTTGATACTGCCAACCAATGTTCATTAATTCTACCGCATCCGCAGCACTTCTTCCTCTCCAAGGTGAACCCGCTGCGTGTGCTGCCTCTCCTTCAAATTCGTATTGTACAGAGATCAAACCTGTTCCTCTAGCTTGTCCATAGGAAACCGATAAATTGCTACTAACGTGCGTGAAAATAGAAATATCCACTTCGTCAAAATAACCGTCTCTCGTATAAAATGCTTTGGTACCAACTAATTCTTCTGCGACCCCAGGCCATAAAATCAAAGTACCAGACATCCCTTCTCTTTCCATGATTTCTTTAACCGTCAACGCTGCCAAAATATTTAAAGGTGTTCCCGAATTATGCCCTTCGCCATGTCCTGGTGCTCCATCTACGATTGGGTCGTGATAAGCCACACCCGGTTTTTGAGATGCTTTTGGAATACAATCTAAATCACTGCCTATAGCGATGACTGGTTTGCCACTTCCCCATTTTGCCCACCATGCGGTAGGAATACCAGAGATGCCTTCTTCAATCTCAAAACCATTTTCTTTTAGAATACTTGTCAAATATTTCGAAGTTTCTTCTTCTTGAAAACCTAGTTCTGCAAAACTGAAAACTTTATCGACCATGACTTGTGCCATTTTTGCCTTTTGGTCAATCTTTTTTGCTGCTTCTTTTTTTAGGTCTGCTAATTTTTTATCAGCGGGACTCATTTTTTGAGCAGTGGCGCAGGAAGTTATGTTCGCTGCAATAAATAATAATAGGAGTAGTTTTTTCATAAGACTTCAATTTTTATAATGGATTATTTAGTGGGGCAACTTGCCCTATTTTATGCAATTGATTTTACCACATAGTCACATAGTTGACACATAGAGCACATAGTTCGAGCAGTAGCTTTGACAATTTCGAGCAGTAGCATTCTGCTAAGCTAGACTTATAATAAATTTGTATCAGAATCTAGCTTAGCAAAAATGCTACTGCTCGGTCAACATCTAGCTTAGAAAACTATTGTGAACTATGTGCTTTTACTATGTGGTGAAAAAACATCTTAAGCGGTTGTATATTAACCGAAGTTACACAAACATATCTAAAACAAAACACCCAATTAATCCAACAATAGAAACAATGGTTTCCATAGCTGTCCAAGATCGTAGCGTCTCGCCAATAGTTAAATTGAAATATTCTTTAAACAACCAAAAACCAGTATCATTGACATGAGATAGCGTTAAACTTCCTGCGCCTGTCGCCAAAACCAATAACTCGGCATTTACATCAGTGGCACCAACTAAAGGGGCAACTATCCCTCCCGCAGTCAATGCTGCCACGGTCGCAGAACCTAATGCAACCCTCAACGCAGCAGCAATACACCATGCTAAAAGCAAAGGTGAAAAATTAGAACCAACCATCAAATCAGTAATGTAATCTCCTGTACCACTATCCACCAAAACTTGTTTGAATGCTCCACCCGCACCGATAATTAACAGAATCATAGCAATAATTTTTACTGATTCAGCTAAACTATCCATCACCTCTTTCATGGTTTTTCCTGTATTAATTCCCAAAGTATAAATGGCAACCAATACTGCTAATAAAATGGCAATTACTGGATCTCCTAAAAAATTAAGCACTTGATAAACGGTATTTTCTTCTGGTAAAGTCAACTTGGCAATAGCTGATGCAGCCATTAATAAAACAGGAATTAAAGCAGTCAAAATACTGATACCTAAGGAAGGTAGTTGGTCTGCTGGGATTTCTTTTAGGGGGAATAAATCTTTGGGTTGTTCTTTCGTTTTAAAATTTCTTAAAGTGCTACCAAAAATAGGTCCTGCTAGGATAATAGTAGGAATGGCTAAGATGATTCCGTATAATAAAGTCAACGAAATATCTGCACCATAAATAACTGCGATAGCTGTTGGCGCTGGGTGTGGAGGTAAAAAACCATGTGTAACAGATAAAGAGGCTACCATTGGAATACCTACATATAAAATTGGTAATCTAGTAGATTGTGCAATTGAAAAAATAATAGGAATCAACATGATAAAACCAACAGAATAAAACATAGGGACACCGACTATAAATCCCGTCAAAATCACTGCCCAATGAATATTTTTAACCCCAAATTTCTCAATTAACTTAGTCGTAATATTTTGTGCAGCTCCACTTTCTGCAATCAATGCACCCAACATTGCTCCAAAGCCCAATATCAAAGCTAAATAACCTAAAGTACCACCAACGCCCTTTTTTATAGATTCAATCACATCGGTAATGGGCATACCTAAAGCAACGCCAATTCCTAGGGAAACGATGATTAAAGCAATAAAAGCATTAAAACGAAGTCCGATAATTAAAATTAATAAGACAGCAATTCCAAGTGCGATAGTAATTAATGGCATACGTTTTTCGTTATTTAAAGAGTAGAACAAAGAGAAATCTGCGAAATATAGAAATGATTTAGCATAAAGCGTCTAAAATGCGTCAAAATTTAAACCATTCTTACAATTTTAGGATTCTCTTTAGAACCTTAGGTACTATCTTTGGCGTCTAAAGGCTGAAAGTTTTGGCGACATTTCGCCGCTTAAATTACTTCCGACGATTTCAGTTGTCGATAAAAAAACAATAAATGAAGTTTTTATTAAAATCTATTTTTTTCTTTTTCATTGGATTCGGTACGCTAACTGCACAGGAGGCAAAGCCGCAAATGGAAAAGGCAGTTGAAAAAACAGTTGATGCCAAACCAATTGCTAATTCCTTACTTTGGGCAATTAGTGGGAATGGACTAGAAGATACTTCCTACTTATATGGCACGATTCACTTGATTGCCAAAGATGATTATTTTTTAACCGATCAAACTAAGGTTGCTTTTGACAAAAGTGAGAAAGTCACTTTCGAAATCAACATGGAAGATATGATGGACATGGGGGCACAAATGGGTTTGATGATGAAAGCATTTATGACGGATGGACAGACCTTGAGTGATTTATTAGATGAAGAACGTTACAAAGAGGTTCAGACGCACTTTGAAGAAATGGGCATGAATTCCTTTATGTGGCAAATGATGGAGCGCATCAAACCTATGTTCTTATCAGTCTTCGGCTCTATGGATATGACTGGCGGTGGCGGCCTGAACACAGGTGAGATGATGAGCTATGAAATGGAATTCATGGAAATGGCAAAAGGTAAGGAAAAATCAATGGGCGGTTTGGAAACAGCTGAGTACCAGATGAGTATGTTTGATAGTATTCCTTATTCCGCTCAAGCAGAAATGCTTTATGAGAGTATCAAAGTAGAAGATTCAAGTAGCGATCAACTAGACGAAATGGTCAAATTGTATAAAAATCAAGACCTTAAAGGAATGATGAAAATGTTTGCTGCCGATGAAGAAGGGATTGGACAATATGAAGATCTTTTATTAGTTGGTAGAAATAAAAACTGGATTCCTGTGATGCAAAAAATGATGAAAGAGCAAGTTACCTTTTTTGCCGTAGGAGCAGGACACTTAGGTGGAAATAACGGTGTGGTGAATTTATTAAAAGCAGAAGGATTTACTTTGACGCCAATGAATTCGCGTAAGCTATAAAATATAGCAGCTATAATTCTTTGTAAAACGGTAAGGTTTGGAATTTGCTTTTTGACAGTTCTGAGTCTTACCGTTTTTATTTTCTACGCTGCTCTTTTTCCTTTCTATTAAAAATGGTAAAATTGTTAATTCGTTGATTAATAGAATTAACTAGAACAGGGGATTGCATAAAAGTTTATAAGCAACTAAATTGAGCGTAATACAGTTCTAGTTAAAACTATATTTTGGTAGAGAAGAAAATAAACTACGAAAATCCGTGTGGAATAGAATCTGTGTGGTAATTAGATAAACTTAAGATTCGCTAGCTTTTATTTTTTATATCCATTTAACTATTCTTGACTAAAATCTTCTACACCTCCCAATGGGTAAACTATTTAAAAATATCTATTATTCTTTTCCTTTCCAATTGCTCATTCTGCATTTTAGGAGTAATTTGATATTGATCTTTACTTGGATATTACTCGCTTTGTTTATTACAGGTCATATTGGGAATATTTTTGGTATCAAGTATTTATTTCTTTCTCCAGAGTATTTAGGTAATATAAATTTCACTAGTTTTTTTATTGTAGGTTTTTGGTTTGGTGCTTTTATGATGTCATGGAACTTGACGACCTATTTGTTAGATGCGCACCGTTTCCCTTTCATTGCTACGATGGCAAAACCTTTTACAAAGTTTTGTATCAATAATTTTGTTATCCCATTTTCTTTTTTCGTCTTCTATTTTTGTCATATCGTTTATTTTCAAGGCTATTATGAATTACAGTCTTTCGAAAATATTATGTGGAATTGTGGTGGTTTTTTATTGGGTAACCTTCTCCTAATTTCATTACTAGCTTTATACTTCGAATTTACGAATAAGGATATTTTACACTTTGAAAAATCCAGAGAAGCTCCACCTAATTTGACGGGACAACTAGCACCTGGGCGACCTTATATTAATATTGACTCAATCAGAGAGAATCGGACCCAATGGAAGGTGAAAACCTATCTTTCTACTAATCTTCGCCCGATGTTGGTAAGAAGTGTGACTCACTATGATAAAGAGACATTATTTAAGGTGTTTAAGCAAAACCACTTGAATATTTTAGTGGTTCAACTATTTGGCTTTTTCTTATTAATTCTGTTAGGTTTATTAATTGATAACCCTAATTTTCGATTGCCCGCAGCGTCTAGTGTTTTTATCTTAGGGAGTATGTTGATTGCCTTGACGGGGGCGGTAACCTTCTGGTTTGGTAAGTGGCGAATGACGATTATTTTACTGCTTTTAGCAGGTGTTCAACAACTGACTAAATACGAGTTTTTTAGTCATGAAAATAGAGCCTATGGACTAAATTATGAATTGCAAAAAGCAACTTACGATACAGAAGTTTTAGACATCCAAAGCTTTCCAAAATATACGACTCCCGATAAAAAAAATACGATTGCTATTTTAAATAATTGGAAGGAAAAACAAGCAGAGCGAAAACCTAAAATGGTGCTACTTTGTGTGAGTGGAGGAGGTATGAAAGCGGCTACTTGGACAACCCAAGTCATACAGCAAGTGGACAAGGCTTTGGGAGGAGAATTGATGGAACATACCTCGTTGATCTCAGGTGCATCAGGTGGCATGTTGGGAGCGGCTTATATGCGAGAAATCTATTTGCAAAAAGCATTGGGAAGAGAATTGGATGTTTATGACAATCAATATATAGAAGATATTTCCACCGATTTATTGAATTCGATTATGTTTACGATTGTTGCCAATGACCTCTTTTTGCCTTGGGCAACATTTGAATCTGGAGGCCATAAATACCATAAAGATCGAGGATATATTTTTGAAAAGCAGTTTAATGAAAATACGCATGGCTATTTAGATAAGACGATTAGTGCTTATAAAATACCTGAGCAACGTGCGGTTGTCCCAATGCTTTTTATTACGCCTTCTATTGTGAATGATGGTCGTCGGATGGTGATTTCTCCTCAAGGTGTGTCTTATATGACGAAGACCCCTGTTGCTGATAGTAAAAGAAATACGGTAAAAGCAGATGCGGTAGATTTTGGAAAAATGTTTGAAGAGCAAGATGCTATGAATATGAAGTTTACGACAGCACTTCGGATGAATGCGACTTATCCGTATATTTTGCCAAATGTACACTTGCCTAGTATGCCAGAAATTGAGGTTTTAGACGCAGGTTTTAGAGATAATCATGGTATCACCTCTGCTACTCGTTTTATTCACGTATTCAAAGATTGGATATTAAAAAATACAAGTGGGGTAGTACTGGTACAAATTGATACTAAAGAAGGGGACAAAGTTTCTTCTAGCGACCAAGATGGTCTAATTGGTAGTATTTTTAATCCATTAGGGATTGCTAGTAAATTATTGAGTCTACAAGAATTTGAACATGATACTAGCTTAGGATTTATTTTTGACATATTAGGAGAGAAAAATTTTGATGTTATCCGCTTTTCTTACCAACCAACAAAGAAGAACAAGAAAGCTTCAATGACTTACCACCTGACAGAACGAGAGAAACAAGATATTTTAAATGCCTTCTATTTAGAGGAGAACCAAGAAAACTTAGAGGAATTAATAGATATTTTACACATCAAAAACACACCGATTACTATAAAATAGTACATTTACAGACCATTTCATTGTCAGAGGTCAGCCCGAAAATTATCTTGATCGCTATCGGGACGTTCTGACTTTTGACTTCTCAATACATATACATGAATACCACAACAAGCGGAACGCCTATTAAAATTACTGATGGTGAATCTTATATTAATTCTCTTAGAGGAAGAGATTTAAAGATTTACCTCTTTGGAGAAAAAGTAGCGGATTATGTTGAGCATCCAATGATTCGACCTTCTATTAATGCTATTGCCGAAACTTATGAATTAGCGGTACATGCTCCAGAGTTAGCATCTGTCATTTCTCCATTTACAGGAGAACCAGTTAGCCGCTTTTTGAATATTTGTACAGATACTAAGCAACTGGTGTTGCAGAATAAAATGCAACGGAAACTAGGTCAAATTACAGGTACTTGTTTTCAACGTTGTGTGGGGATGGATGCTTTTAATTCCCTTTATTCTGTCAGTTTTGAAATTGATGAAAAATATGGGACGAATTATCATGAAAGACTTAAAGGTTTTTTGACCTTAATGCATCAGTATAATTATGTAGTAGGTGGAGCAATGACCGATGTGAAGGGAGATCGAAGTTTGCCGCCTCATCAGCAAGAAGACCCAGATATGTTTGTTCACGTCACTAAACGAACGTCGGAAGGCGTTTATGTGAGTGGTGCGAAAGCGCATCAAACGGGCTGTATTAATTCGCACTGGATGATTATCATGCCGACTATGCGTTTGGGAGAAGGGGATAAGGCTTATGCGATTACGGGAGCTGTACCAGTAGACGCTAAGGGCATTACTTATATCTACGGTCGCCAATCTTGTGATACCAGAAGTATGGAAGAAGGGGATATTGATGTTGGAAATGCGAAATATGGAGGACAAGAGGCAATGGTCATTTTTGAAGATGTTTTTATTCCCAATAAGTATATTTTTATGGATGGGGAATTTGATTTTGCGGCCATGCTAGTAGAGCGATTCACGGCTTATCATAGAAGGAGTTATGTATGTAAAAGTGGAGTGGGCGATGTTTTGATTGGTGCTGCGGCTAACATTGCAGATATGAATGGTATTCCAAAAGCATCTCATATCAAAGATAAGTTGGTCGAAATGACGCATTTAAATGAAACGATTTATGCAACTGGAATTGCTGCTTCACATCAAGGATATGCTACTAAATCAGGTGCTTACATTTGTGATAGTATGATTGCGAATGTTTGTAAACACCATGTAACTAAATTGCCTTATGAAATTGGCCGTCTAGCTCAAGATCTAGGTGGAGGTTTAGTTGCGACGATGCCTTCTGAGCAAGAATTGAATCATCCTGAAATTGGAGGATTAATCAAAAAATATCTACGTGGAAAGGCAAGTGTGAAAACAGAAGATCGGATGAGGATTTTGCGTTTGATCGAAAATATGACGCTTGGAAGAAATGCTGTTGGTTACTTGACGGAAAGTATGCACGGTGCAGGTTCTCCACAAGCACAAAGGATTCAGATCGGAAGAGCTATGCAACTAGAATATAAAAAGCGTTTGGCAAAGATTATTGCAGGTGTAGAAGTCGAAGGAGATAAGCGAGTCATCGTAGAAGAAGTAGGCAGTTATTTTGCGAGAGTTTTTGAAGTATAAATTTTTTTTTATAATATTTTGCCTTAGGACTTTACTTAAAAGAAAAAATGTTATAACTTTGCGGTCGCTTAAGTAATTAAGTGTGGTTATTGACCTATGGTGTAATCGGTAACACACCAGTTTTTGGTTCTGGCATTCAAGGTTCGAGTCCTTGTAGGTCAACAAAGTCACCGTCATTTATGGACATAGTGTGACAAATCAGTTCTTTAAAATATTATGTATCAATGAGTTAAGTCCGTTTAGTGGTCATGATACGACATAGCAAGACAAACGGACTTAACTTGTTTATACCGTCATTTTGTATCATTCTTTGTATCACGTGCTTTTCTGTCTTTGTCAAAAGTTTTATTTTACTTTAAAGCAGATATAAACATGATGACAATGACATTACCTAAAATCAAATACGCCTTCGTATTTAATAGATTGAAAAGAACCAACAGCATACGAGAAAAATCTGTAGAAATCAGAGCTTACCAGAAGGGTTCTTATCCCAAATTTATTTCCACTAACATAAGAGTACTTCCAGAGCATTGGGACAATGAGCATAAGCGTGTTCATCTTGACCATCCAAACGCATTGACCTATAATAAAAAGCTATACGGTTTACTTTTTGAGTTGCAAGACTTTGAAAATAAAATGATAAACCGTCATGGTAGTTTTTCGGTGCAACATATCAGAGAATTTCAGAGCAAGGAACATAAGGAATACCATAGTTTTAAGGAATTCTGTTATGATGAATTGCAAAACGAGATTGATAGCCCAGATTCAAAAAAGAATACGGTCAAAACGCATAAAACACACCTTAATACCTTTTTTAAAGAGTTCAATAATAATAAGGAGGTTTATCTAGATGAATTAGATTTAAGATTCATAAAAAAGTATGACCGATTTTTGAGAAAAAGAGTGTCTTCTCAAAATACTATCCACAATTATCATAAAACTATTAAAGCCTTTATTAATAAGGCTAGGACAGAAAAACTGACCAAGGTTAATCCTTATGATGATTTCAAGTTAAAACGGGAACGAGACGAAAATATAAAGCGAGAATTTTTAACGCTAGAAGAGTTGCAGCGCATCGAGCAATTAGCATTCCCGGAAAAGGAAAAAAGCTTGCACCGGGTACAGCAATTTATTTTGATTTGCCTGTATTGTGGTCTTAGGTTTAGTGATACCAATACTTTAGCTCCAGAGCATATCAAAGAAACCAAAGACGGTTTATTAATTCTAAAGCTAAAAAGTGAAAAGTCCAGTAAGCGGATATTTTTGCCGTTGTGGTTACTTGGTCCAAAAAATAAAGATGGACTGACTAAGCCAGAACAATTATTTAAGGACTTACTCGATACTAGAGAAAAAGAGGCAGATAGAAGTCTAGAATTTGATAAGATACCCTTCTTTGGTCGGAGTAATCAAAAGGTGAATAAACCTCTGAAAGTAATAGCAGAAAGGGCAGGAATCACTAAGAATATGACTACCCACATTGGGCGTAGGAGCTTTACAAATATTATGTCAAAAGACTTTAATATCCCTTTGTCAACCGTTCAAAAATTACTACAACATTCTGATATTAGAACTACTATGAAATATGTAAATCAGAGTGACGAGGCTATTATTAAGGAATTGAAAAAAGCGAATATAAACTGGTAAATTAGATGGCTAAAGAAAAAAAAATAACAGTAAAATTCTACCTCAATAAAGAAAGGAAATCTAGGTTTTTGTTTCAGAATAATGGCAATTTGGGTTCAACTGAAATTCATGTCAATAAATTTAACAAAGTAAAGCTAGTTTTACCATCAGATTCTAATGAAGAGGGGGGAATAGAATTGTATCCTGTTTATGTCAGAGTTACATATAATAGGAAAAATACCCAGTTTAAATTAATCCTGCCGAATCAAGATTATAGTACTATATTATTTCCTTTAGAGTCTGAAATAAATGGAGTAGAGAATTATAAATATAAAGATGCAATAGCTAAGAAGAAACGACTAATAGAGAGGGTTGTTAGAGCCGAAATTGAAAAGAAGGGAGATAGTTTTAATTTGAATGGAATAGCAGAGCGAATAAGTAGCTATGAAATTCCTGTGGCTCTTGAATGTGGTGTATCTCTTACGTCAAATCTTGATAATCTATATGTTTCATATTTTGGAAAGGATGATTATGCTAAAATAGTAGTAGAAACAAACCCTTTTTCTAAAATTAGTTTGGCAAATAAATTAAATGGGGATAAAGAAATAAAATTGCCAAAAAATCTCAAGTCTCTATTACTTTTAACTCATTTTTTGCCTAATGAAATAACTATTTATGATTGGAAGTATGCCTCAGCAAAAGAAGTTTTGAATTTTGCGATAGAAACTGCAATTGCTAGAATTGAGTCGGGAGGAAAAGATTTAAAAAATATTTATATGGAATTTGAAGAGGGGGATAGTATTCGATTTACTGCTGAAGAGTTTTATCTTTTACCTAACCAAGTGATAAGAATAGAGAGCATCATTAATAGTCCTTCTAGCTATTTTAATCAATTTTTTCATACGAAATAGTTTTTTTTACTTAAAATGTTTGCACGATGCAATCTTTTATTTAAAATGTTTGCACAATGAAAACATTTATGTTATAATTGCACCGACATAGATAGACAAGCCCGTAATTCAAGGGTACATTTTTAATTATTAAATTAATAAATATGATTGAAAAAACAGTTCAAAAAGAAATTTTGACAGGGAAAGAAGTAGCCAAACTTCTTGGACTCCATCCCCGCACTATTACAAGAATGCGTAAAAAGGGTATTTTGACTGCCTATGACTTCTATGGTAGGAAGTATTATAAATATTCTGAAATAGCTTTACAAATTGAGGCAGGAAAAGAAGAAAACCAAAATAAGCAAGCGGCATAAAAAAAACGCATCATTGGAGTGATGCGCTCATAAATTAGATTCGAATTTTAGTTAGAGACGTAAAACGTCCTCTAAAGATATGCCCGTTTTCATTTTATTTTTTAATCATAAAAATTCAACAAACATGAGTGCAAAATTAGCAAAAAAGACAGCTAAAAGCAACCTAGCAATTACAAAGCAGGAAATAATATCTCGCCTATTGAAAATCAGAGCTGAACTAGAGAGCATGAGGGAGAAAAGATAGCACAAGACTAACAATACATACTATTGAAAAACTTAGGCAAAAAGTGATACTACTTTTTGTTACAGTAATCTATTGCTTTGTTTATTAATTATTGATTATTAATTATTTTTCCAAATTACTCAAAATCAATCATTTACAACAAAAATTATTAATCAAAATTTTTGAAACATAGCACTATTTTTTCAAAATCAAAAAATGAAGTGTTATGAATGTTTCTGATAATGAAAAGTTTCAAGGAATGTCTATAAAAGATTTAATTCAGAGAGCAAATTTTCTCCTAAATAAAATAGATGGAAATCTGACTGCTTTAGAAAAGAAGTGCAAAAAAGTAAATAGATAGACTTAGCTACTATTAGAAAACTATGCAAAAAAAGAGGGTAGTTACTTTACTACCCTCATAATCCTTCAACGGAATTAGTACCCGTCAAATTTAAAACTATGCCTAATATTAACTTAAATATTCCTACAAAAGTTTGTGATAAAAAAAATAAAGGAGAAAAAATAAAAAATATATTTCTAACAAATTCCAACACACAAAAAACTTCAATTTCTAGTAAGTATATTGATTCGATATACTTCGATTTGTTGGGTTTTGTCGATGAAGAAATGGAACAAAT
>CALDTJ010000470.1 GCA_937924145.1 uncultured Saprospiraceae bacterium | reverse complement strand
AAGAACCTTAACAGCAACAATTAAGAAAAAAGTAGGAAAAGGTAAAGCAATAATGATAATTGGTCCAAGGCAAGTAGGCAAAACAACTCTAATTAACAATGAATTAGCAGGACAAGAAATTGCCTTTTTTGATGGAGATGATCCAACTATAAGGACGTTACTAGATACACCTAATACCGAAAAGATTCGTAATCTTATAGGAAGTAAAAAAATAGTATTCATTGATGAGGCGCAACGCATTAATGGAATAGGTTTAACCTTGAAAATTATAACAGATCAATTTAAAGAGATTCAACTATGGATTAGTGGTTCTTCTTCATTTACCTTATTGCATGAATTGAATGAACCACTTACAGGTAGAAAATGGCAATACGAAATGTACCCTGTTACTTGGGAAGAATATCAAAATCATGTTGGCTATCTCCAATCGGAACAAACTTTAGACCATCGCCTAATTTATGGTTTTTACCCAGATGTACTAAATAATGTTGGAGACGAAAAAGAAATATTGAAGAATTTAGTAGATAGCTATCTCTATAGAGATGTTTTGTCTTATGCAGAAATCAGAAAACCAGAGGTACTAGAAAAATTAGTACAAGCTTTAGCTTTACAAATAGGAAACGAAGTAAATTATAACGAGTTAGCTCAATTAATTGGTATAGATAAAGGAACCGTTCAACGGTATATCAATATTTTAGAAAAGGGATATGTCATATTTAAATTATCTAGTTTCAGTTCGAATCTCAGAAACGAAATAAAGAAAAACAAAAAAATATATTTTTATGACAATGGTGTTAGAAACATGGTCTTAGGAAATTTTAATGACATTAATCTTCGGTCTGACAAAGGTGCGCTGTGGGAAAACTTTTTAATTTCAGAACGAATAAAGCAGAATGTTTACAAAATGACCTTAGCCAAACCTTATTTTTGGAGAACGACTCAACAGCAAGAAGTCGATTATGTAGAAGAAATAAGTCAAAAAATATATGGCTATGAGTTTAAATGGAATCCTAAAAAGCAAGTCAAGCTCCCGAAAACCTTTACTGAAAAATATAGAACAGAAGGAACTTTAATAAACAAAGAAAATTTCAGGAAGTTTGTAATTATTGATTAACATCTATAAAAAATACACGCTTTTTAAAATAAAAAAGGCCACTCAAAAGAGCAGCCTTAATTTTATATAGTTTCAAATCTTCTTATTTCAAACCAAGTGCCTTTTCCTTCTTTAACTTCTGATAAGACTCCACCCCACATCGCAAAAATTCCGCATAATCATCATCATCCGGCGTATAACCAACAGGCTTATTCAATACCGTTTTTCCATCAGGAGATAGCAGCACATAATAAGGCTGCGTATTCGTTTCGAATCTTTGCGCTTGAAAATGTGCCCATTTATTACCAATACTACGTAATTTTCTTGTTGTACCATTCGCTCTTTGTACCTCTATTTTTTCTGCCTCTGGCAATTCAGATTTATCATCCACATAAAGAGAAACTAAAACATATTCTTCTTTCAATTGCTCATACACCTTATCAATCGGCCAAACATTTTCCTCCATCTTTCGGCAATTCACACAAGCATAACCCGTGAAGTCTAATAAAATAGGTTTATCTACTTTTTGCGCCAATTCGATTCCTTGTTCATAATCTTTTACACAACTTAAATTTTGTGGACAGTCACAAGGGTAAAAAACGCTATAACAAGCAGGCGGTGCAAACCCACTCAATAAACTCAAAGAATTTAAAGCTTTTACTTCTGGATTATAAAAAAGTCCTGTCACCATGTAAGCCGCAAAAGCAAACGATGCACTACCTAAAGCAATTCTAGTCAGCCCTAATTTTTTGATAGGGGAGTCATGAGGGAATTTAATTTTACCAAACAGATATAAACCTAAACCGATAAAAGTCAAAATCCAAATTATCAATAAAGGCTCTACTTTTAAAATTCCCCAGTGCGAGACTAAATCGGCGTTCGATAAAAACTTAAAAGCTGCTGCCACTTCTAAAAATCCAAGGACCACTTTTACAGAATTTAACCAGCCACCAGATTTTGGTAAGGCATTCATCAACGCAGGGAAAGCTGCGAAAACTGTAAAGGGCAAAGCCAAAGCCGCACCGAATCCCCCCATACCAGCAGTCAATTGCCAAGCACCTCCATCAGAAGTCAAAGACCCTGCTAATAAAGAACCTAAAATTGGTCCAGTACAAGAAAAGGATACTAAGGCTAAAGTCAATGCCATAAAGAAGATACCCAAAATACCTCCAACTCCTTCGGCAGAACTTGATTTGTTCACCCACTTATCAGGTAAGGTCAATTCATAATAGCCAAAAAATGACCCTGCGAAAAACATAAACACCAAGAAGAAAAATATATTCAGTCCTACATTCGTAGAGATTTGATTTAAAATATCAGGATCAATCGAATCCAATAAATGGAAAGGCACACTTAATAATAAGTAAACCGCTAAAATGAAAAATCCATATAAACTCGCATTCGCAAAACCTTTCGCTTTGCTCGTCGCACTTTTGGTAAAGAAACTCACCGTCAATGGTATCATTGGAAATACACAAGGTGTCAATAAAGCCAATAAACCACCGAAAAATCCTAAGACAAAAATACTCCACAAACTTTTTCCTTCTTCCACTGCTGGCGTACCACATTCTTGATAAACTTCATCACTTGGAGCAACCGCTGTTGGCGGATTACTAACAATGGTATTACTTCCAGCAACGACATCGTCTCCAACTAAAGCCGCCAAAGTCGCTGGCACAAAACTGAAGGAAACTGGGGTAGGGGGCGTACACATTTCATTATCACAAGCCATGAATTCTAACTCGCCCGCAATTGGTTTACTCGCATCGGTTACTTTGACCGTTTGTACAAAAGTCGCTTTATTGCCAACGAATTTTTTCACCACTACTCCACCAAAGGCTGGTTCAGGTGCCTCTTTGATTTTTCCAATTTCTTCGGCTTTTCCTACTAACTCATAATTATCACTTTCTGTAAAATAAAAAGTCGTTGGAATTGGGCCGTCGGGATCAGTGAATTGAGAGTAAGTATACCACCCTTCTTGCAAATCTGCATTGAAGGTCAATTTATATTCCCCATCATTTATTTTTTCGACCGAGCCAGACCAGGTTGCTGGGTTCAAAATTCCTCCTTGATTTCTATTATCTGATTCAGTTTGAATGGTATTGGTAGAAAGGTTCGTTGTAATTTCTTTAGCCTCACTTTTAACGGACTCCTTAACTTCCGCTATTTTATCTTCACCTTTTTTAGTCTCAACGGGCAAAACAACTTTTGGAATGGTAACCGTTGGAGCAGATTCTTTTATTTGCTCCACTACTTTAGATTCTTCAACTGGCACCGTTGTTTTTATTGCCTCTTTTACAGCAGGTGTTGTCTCTACTGCACCCATTGCTTTCATAGCAAAATCAAAATCTACTTCCGAAGGAGGCAAACATCGAGTCGCATCACAACACATAAATTCTAAATAGCCTGTGATTGGTTTCTTATAGTCTTTGATTTTTACCTTTTGGGTAAAGACACCTTCTTTCGTGAGGGTTATCAAATTCATTTTGAAAACCTCATCGAACATTTTCTTTCGATTCGTTTCTGATTCTTCCGTTTTACCGACTAACTCAAAATGTTCTCCTTTATCAAAATTAAAACTCGTTCTAATTGGACCATCATCAGATTCTAAATACTGAGAATAGACTTTCCAGCCATCATCAATTTTGGCTTTAAAAACTAATTCGAATTCATCGCCATCAATGTGTTTTTGGTCCATCGTCCATTTTACTGGTTCGAGGATTTGACCAAAAGCCGAAAAGACTGTGCTAATTAAAAAGATAAGTACGGTTAGGAATCTCATTACGATCTATTTTTATGGGCTTTTCTGTATTTCTATATTTCTATAAAATAAATAGGCAACAAACGTGTGTGTCAGTTGCCCATAGATTTGTTTATTATTCTCTTTAACTATTTCACAAAAACTGCTAAAGAATATATTTCTTCAAAGCGTATTTTGTTTCTTTAAAATTGTCCGCGAGCATACACTCTTAACTGAAACAGCAAAAAGTAAGTATGAATCGACAATTTTCACTTATTTCAAAGCGATTGTAAATTCTACTTCTTTTGGAGGCAAACATTTCTCATCGTCGCAAGACATAAATTCTACATAGCCTTTTACCTCATTCGCTCCTCCTTTCGCCTTCACTTTTTGAGTAAAAGTAACTACTCCTCCAAATTTTATCACATTCACACCGAATAAATCATCAAACGATTCTTTTTTCTTTCCTGTTTCAGTTGCATCTCCGATAAATTCTAGATTTGTATTTTCTTCAAAATTAATAGAAGTCGGAACTGGTCCACTAGGATCCGTATGTTGAGAATAAATATTCCAGCCTTTATCTATTGTAGCAGTGAAAGTTACCTCAAATTCACCATCACTAATTTTTTTTGCAGCGTAATCCCATTTTACGGGGTTAATTTGCGCATCAATATTGTTAGAAAAAAGTAGGCAAAAGAATAAAAGAAAAGAAAAGGTCTTCATGTTTTTATGTGTCTATTTATCGGTTACTGTACAGGCGAATTCATTCGCCTTTTTTTAAACTAAGATAGAAGGCGAATGAATTCGCCTGTACTAACCTACAAAATTTACTTTTTTTTAAAGAAGATGAAAGCGACTGACCTACGCTTAACATTTATTTATGATTTTATTAAGGGTGTTAGTCGAAAAATGCAAGGCTTTAACTAAACTAAGTTTAATTTTGATGGTTGAAATAAGCAAATAAAATAAATTATGCTCGAAATAAAAAATTTACATAAAACTTATAGTAGCGGAAACAAGAATGTCCATGTACTCAAAGACATTAATTTCAAAATTGAAAAAGGAGAAATTGTTTCTATAGTTGGTCCATCGGGAAGTGGAAAAACGACCCTTTTAGGTTTGTGCGCTGGATTGGACAAAGCAACTTCTGGTTCTGTCATTTTGAGCAACCAAGCACTGGAACCTTTGAACGAAGATGAGCGAGCTGCTTTAAGAAATCAAGAAGTTGGATTCATTTTCCAAAATTTTCAATTAATCCCAACTTTGACTGCCCTCGAAAATGTAATGGTGCCTTTAGAATTAAGAGGAGAAAAAGGTAGTAGCAAAAGAGCGATGGATTTATTAGAAAAAGTGGGCTTAGCCGAAAGACATGACCACTATCCTACTCAATTATCTGGTGGCGAGCAACAAAGAGTCTCTTTAGCGCGTGCCTTCTCCAATAATCCAAAAATTTTGTTTGCGGATGAACCAACTGGAAATTTGGATGAAGAAACAGGCAAAAAAGTCGAAGATTTGTTATTTCAACTAAATGAAGAATCTGGTACTACTTTGGTAATCGTTACGCACGATTTGAACCTGGCTGCAAAAACTGGACGGATTATTAAATTGAAAGGGGGGAAAGTTATCTAGTTACTGGTTGCTAGTTAGCTCTCGTTCAAAACCAGTAACTAGCAACCAGCAACTAGAAAAATTTTCAATTTTTATACACATTCCCCTCCCACCTCTCTATTTTTGCCAAAAACTTAATAATGTCCAAATCAAAATTGATCAATCTTTCGTCTAATTGGACGCTTTTCTTAAAAATTTTCTTTCCTATCCTTTGGGGTGTATTTTTTGGACTAATGACCCTAGCCTTTTGGATGAGTGACCGACCTTCTGTCGGTGCTATGCCTATCTCCAGTTTTCGACTATTGCTAAGTTCTTTCTTTTTTACAGGAATGGCTGTTTTATATTTTTCGTTTATTCAATTAAAAAGAGTCGAAGTAGATGAGCATTTTTTATATGTAACCAATTATAAAGACACTGCTCGCTACCCTTTTCATAATATTGAAAAGACAGAGACTGCTAATTATTTTCTATTCAAAATTTTTAGAGTCTACTTTAAAGAAAAAGGCATTTTTGGTAAAAAAGTAATTTTTCTAGGCAATCAGTTTCGATTGAATGAAGTTATGAAAAAGCGAAAGGCTGTAGCTGACGTTTTTGGATACAATCAACAGTAATTTGGGTTATAAGTGTTTAGGTAAAATCAATGCAGCCTCTTCACTTTCCTTAAAAGCGTTCGTCTGATTCAATTGCATACTTAAATAATTAAACTTTTCTGGCTCTAGCCAATGGCTGTACCTTGCCACAGCATCTAACATTTTAATAAATCCAGTAGAATATCTTTTTTTTGTTAATTTTTTCAAATTGAGCAAATAATCTTCTCGATAAACTGATGGTATAATAATTTTTGATTGTTGGGCATGTACTAACTCTGCATTCATCATAATTCTAGCAATTCTACCATTACCATCATTAAAAGGATGGACTTCAGTAATTAAAAACATCATATAAATTGCTCTCGCAAAAGAATCAGTCAAACTCCCCATTAATTTAAAACCTTGCTTTAGTGTCCCATTGACTAGTGCTGGTTCAACAAAAAAAGTACTACCTGCTCGATTTGGTTGCTCCTTAAAAATGCCGGGCAGTATATCAGGGCGACCTTTCATAATAGTTTGGTGTCTACTTCTAAGTAAAGCAACCAATTCTTCAACATTTGTAGGAACTGTAGACATTTCTACCCTATCTGCACAAATTTTATAAGTTCCCTTTATGTCGTGTGTATCTCCAGTTCTATTAGGAATAAAAACATTATTATAAATAATATCTTCTGCCTCTTCCAAAGAAAAACGAGTTCCCTCAATAAAATTAGAGAAAAAACTTTCGAAAAAAGAGAAATGAGCATAAGCATCAACGCTGTCTGTTTTTTGAGGTCGATTAGGAAAAGTCAATTGTCTTAAATCAGCTATGAGTAACTGAAATAATTCTAGCCTTGTTACATCATAAGGTTCGCCCAGCGCTCTAGCGTTCGCAATAGGAGATTTTAAAATATTAGCCGATTTGGTAGACAAAATAGAACCAATTATTTGATTCAGTTTTTCAAAAGATTTCTGCCAGCTCAATTTTTCAGCAATTACCTTGGCTCTTTCGCGAAAAGCATTTAGTCCATCTTCTCCCCTTGTATCTAGAATCATCAACAAACGTTCTTCTATAACAGATTGATCGAGTGTTCTTTTTTCACCGTCGATATTTCGACTAGGCATCAAGTTTTCTAAACATGTCCTCTCTAAAGAAGAGATGAATAATTGCTCATAGGTTGGATAATCATCTGATAAAGGACCAGGGCCTTTTGAAAATTTTAAAGTTACTCCTGGCCAATTGTATATTCTTCTATTTTTCCCCGTTAAATACATAACATTCTTGGGGCTCGGGTTATATTCCAAGGCAGTTCTATGAGATAAAATGGAGTTTGGAAAAAGGTGGGCGATTAAGCTGTGTAAGTTCCTTCTCACAATCAATTTATCTTCATCTTGAAAATTAGAAGTATAAACTCTAGGCATTAAAGGCTTAAGCTGACCAGCATTAACTAGCTTTGTAATTTTTTGAGAAGTCAAAGAATCCTTAGAGCCATAAACAATTTCAGGAAGTAGCATATCAATTTAAATAATTGCGCATAAAAATACTAAAAGCTAAAAATACTAAAATAATTGCGCATAAAAACACGATTCAATAAAATAATTGCACATAGCAATTAATTACCATGTTCTCTTCCTAGAATCGCACTTGTTCTAACTGCCTCTTTAAGTTTTTTCTCTTCGGCTCTATCTTTATCGTCATTTCTATTATCAAAAATTTCTTCTAAATCAGGTTGCCCCGCATCATACCAAGCAGTCAGCCAGGCATCACCCACCGCTTTGATAGCATCTCGAAAACGTTGCTCCACTTGACCATTCAGTTTTTCATGGTACAATTGTGCATATTCTTCACAAGCCATTTTTTGAATATAGCCTTCTCCTCTTTCTACGAAGCAATCTTGCTTATCTTCTGGATAACTTTCGCTAATTTCTTTTTCAATGCTCAACACATCTTCCACCAAAGCGTGACTATCATTGACCATCTTCCAGTAATGCTCTTTGATATCTAGAATATATTCCGCTTGGCCCACCAAAAAATCATAATTTTCATCTGCAAACATTTCGGGCAATCTAGTTTCCCAAAAAGCGTGAATTCCAAGTTGGTCAGTCTGTTGCCCATTATAATTACTAGTTGTATGCAATGGCACATGAGCATCCCCTATATAATGTCCCATATCCGCGGAGACTCGAAGAATTCTATCTAAATTTTCTTCAAGCATCGCATTTTTCAAGGCATCTTGCATTCTAATCAAATTATAAGGTAAAATTCCATGATGCACAAAAGTATCAACGGCATAAGCTTTTTTACAATCAAAGTCAAAGCCATGAAAATTGAAGAAAGCGGTCAAACTATCACAGTCCAGTTTCCACTCATCATCATAGATAGGTGTGTATATCTGTTTTTGATAAAAATCGACGTAATCTTCCGTTAAAAGAACAATACTATCCTTTTTAAAAAAATTAGAAATATCGGCTCCTTTCAAAATCATATTGTAAGCACCCTCCGTCTGAATATTTTGACCAAATAATCTAACCGTATCATTTTCATTGTTGATAACAACCGTTTCAGCATATAGCATCCGAACATCTCGAAAAGTAGCAGGTAAAGGTTGATCATACCATCGATCTAAATCAATAAAATGTTTTGCTCCTTCGGAAGGCACAATGTATCGACGCATATCTGGGTCCGTTGCATGAGCGGTGATGTATTCAATATGTTTTTTGTAAAATCCAATAATATCCTCATGCAAAGTAAAAACCGCCAGTCGATTGATGCGTCGATGAGCAAAAAAGCCCCATTCTTCTTTATCATTACTAAAAGCAGAAAATAAAAAAGTAAAAAAGACCAAACAAGCACAGATTTTGATAGCTTTCATTTTGAGAAAGGTTTTCTTATTATTAACAATTTTCCACAGATACGTATCGTAAACTTACCAACAATAAAAGTAGAAATAATTTTTAGTTGGAAAAATAGTTGTTAGCTAATAGCCAAACTAATAATTTCGCAAATCTTTTTATAAAACATTATCTAACAGTTACGTAGAAAGAAAGGTCATTTACAATTATCCACAGATAACAATAAATGAAAATTTCATTTTTCTTAGTTGTTATACACATAGTTATTAACAAATGAAGGTATTAAAATTTGGAGGTTCTTCGGTAGCCAAGCCAGAGCGAATTAAGCAGATTATTGAGATATTAAAAACATATCAAGCAAAAGGAGAAAAGTTTACTGTTGTCTGTTCTGCTTTTGGAGGAGTGACCGATTCATTAATTGCAATGGCTACCAAAGCAGCTGATGCAGATGAATCCTATTTAGAATTATTAGAAGAGTTCAAGCAACGGCATATCCAAGCTGCGAAAGATTTGTTAAAAACGGATACAGAAAAAGCAGTTTTAAAAGGATTAAAGGAAAGTAGTAAAACGCTTAAGGATATTCTACACGGAATTTTTCTGGTAAGAGAGGCATCTCTACGGACCATGGATTATGTCTTAAGTTTCGGAGAACGAACTTCCAATTATATCATAGCACATGCCTTGACCTTACATGGTTTACCAGCAGACTATTTAGATGCTAGAGAAATCATTGTAACAGATAAAAATTTTGGTGCTGCAAAAGTAGATTTAGATACTTCTTACCAAAATATTAAGGCACATTATGGCAATGTAAGTACTATTCAGGTAGTAACTGGGTTTGTAGCAGCGGCAAAAGGTGGATTAACGACTACGTTGGGTCGTGGTGGGTCAGATTATACAGCTGCTCTGTTGGCTGCAGGATTACAGGCCGAGGCTATCGAAATCTGGACGGATGTCGACGGCGTTTTAACCACCGATCCAAGGAAAGTTAAGAAGGCATTCACAATTCCGACCATGACTTATGGCGAGGCAATGGAAATGTCGCACTTTGGGGCAAAAGTAATTTACCCGCCGACTATTCAGCCTGCATTCACCAAAAATATCCCTATTTATATCAAAAATACCTTCAATCCAACTTTTGGAGGTACTTATATTTCTAATGAAAAGGACGAAGGTGGACCATCAGTTAAAGGAATCTCTTCTATCGGAGATATTTCTTTATTGACACTTTCCGGTAGTGGTATGTTTGGTGTACCAGGAACAGCAGGTCGATTATTCAATGCATTGGCACAAGCTAACATCAATATCATTCTAATCACACAAGGATCGTCTGAATATTCTATCAGCTTTGCCGTTCAACCAAAAGACGCTAAGAAAGCCAAGAAAGGAGTAGAAAAGGAGTTTGAATATGAGATGCGCTCTAACTTGGTTAACCCAATTAAGGTTGAAAGAGACTTAGCGGTAGTCGCTATTATTGGGGAGAATATGCGGTATCAGCCAGGTATTTCAGGCATGTTATTCCGTTCTCTTGGTAAAAATGGGATCAATGCGATAGCGATAGCACAAGGTTCTTCTGAGTTGAATATATCTGTGGTAATCAATAAAGAAGACGAGGCAAAGGCATTAAATGCGTTACACGCCTCTTTCTTTTTATCTGATACCAAGGAAATACACCTATTTATGATCGGTGTAGGCTTGATCGGCAGTACCTTGATTAAGCAGATCAAAGCACAGGCTGATTATTTAAAAGAAAAGCAGTCGATTGAAATAAAAATTATCGGTTTATCTAATAGTAAGAAAATGCTCTTCAACGAAGAGGGAATTGATTTAGATAACTGGAAAGACAATCTTGTTGCCTCTGAAAGTAAAACTTCTTTCGCTGGGTTTATCAAAAAGATGAAAGCATTAAATCTTTCCAATACTATCTTCATTGATAATACAGCTAATAAAGAAATAGATAAATTTTACGAAGGCATTCTAGATAGCAGTATTTCAATCTCCACTCCAAACAAAATCGCTACCTCTTCTTCTTACGCACAATATCAAACCTTAAAACAAACTGCGGAAAAACGTGGGGTACAATTCGCTTACGAAACGAATGTAGGAGCAGGACTTCCAGTAATATCTACACTTAATGATCTAATCAGTAGTGGTGATAGAATCATTAAGATCGAAGGCGTCTTATCTGGTTCCCTTTCTTTCATTTTTAACTCTTTCAAAGAAGGAACAAAGTTTAGTGAGATTGTAAAAGCAGCTAAAGAAAAAGGATATACAGAACCAGATCCAAGAGAAGATTTGAGTGGTCTTGATGTTCGAAGAAAGCTAATCATTTTGTCTAGAGAAACTGGTTTAGCCATGGAGCCAGAACATGTGAATATTCAAAATATTCTACCGAAGGCATGTAACGATGCGGCCACAGTAGAAGAGTTAATGGTAGAAATAGAAAAGGCAGATGATTACTTTGAAGGCATGAGAAAAGCGGCAGCAGACAAGGGTGGAGTATTGAGAATGATTGCAAAACTAGAAGATGGCAAAGCCTCTATTGTTTTAGAAAGCGTTGGTCCGGATCATCCATTCTATGCTTTAAGCGGTAGTGATAACATGATTGTCTTTACAACCGAAAGGTACAGAGAAAGACCATTAGTAGTTACAGGGCCAGGAGCAGGCGCAGAAGTAACCGCAGCAGGCGTCTTCGCAGAGATTATTAAAATAGGAAATTATTTAAAATAAATTAGTGATTCGTGATTAGTAATTTGTTATTAGAGTGGCAATAAATCAGGTAAATATAATCATAATTAATTGATTATCAATTAGTTATGGGATAATTACAGTCATTTAACCTAGGTATAATGCCAAACAAATCACTAATCACCAGTCACCAATCACTAAACCATGAGTAAAGTAGGAATCAAAGTATTTGCACCAGCAAGCGTCGCTAACGTCGCCTGTGGTTACGATATATTGGGCTTTGCCTTGAACAAACCTGGTGACGAGATTGTCGGGCGCATTGTTGACAAGCCAGGATTACGAATCGTAAAGATTACAGGAGATAAAGGTAAGCTACCTTATGAAGTAGAAAAAAATACAGCAGGCTTTGCAGCACAGCGTGTACTAGAACATCTAGGTGCAGAGAAACTAGGAGTTGAAATAGAAATCAGAAAGAAGATGCCTTTTGGTAGTGGGCTAGGATCAAGTGCAGCGAGTGCAGCAGCAGGCGTAATGATTATCAACGAATTATTAAAACGCCCTTTAACTAAGCGTGAGTTATTACCATTCGCTGTAGCTGGTGAAGAAATAGCAGATGGTGCATATCACGCAGATAACGTAGGTCCATCTCTAATGGGTGGGATGCTCTTGATTCGAGATAATGCCACATTGGATGTTCATAAATTGGTAACGCCAACAGGACTACAAGCGACCGTAGTCTATCCACATGTCAAAATATTGACTAGAGATTCTAGAGCTATCTTGAGTGATGCAACAACATTAAAGAAAACAGTAACTCAGACGGGTAATCTAGGAGCTTTAATTGTAGGTTTATATCGTTCAGATTTAGATTTAATTGCTCGCTCATTGAATGATGTAATCGTTGAACCACAGCGAGCACAACTAATTCCACACTTCTATGAAGTCAAAGAGGCAGCACTAAAAGCAGGTGCTTTAGGATGTAGTATCTCTGGAGCAGGCCCATCTATCTTTGCATTAAGTGCTAATAGTCTAATCGCAGAACGAGTTGGTGAAGCTATGCAAAAGGTATTCAATGATAATAAAATAGAAAATCAGCTATTCATTTCGACCATCAACCACGAAGGAGCAATCTTAATGTAACTGTAGCGCCAAGCTCTGCTTGGTGACTTACTCACAATACCAAGCAGAGCTTGGCACTACAAAATTTTACTTCCATGCGATTATACAGTACCAAAAGTCCCAACAAATTTGTTGATCTAAAAGAGGCAGTATTCAAAGGATTACCAGCAGATAATGGTTTGTTTATGCCTGAGCATATCCCAACATTACCTAAATACTTCATTAAAAACTTAAAGAAATATAGCTTTCAAGAGATCGCTTATAAAGTAACGAAGACTTTATTAAACGGTGCAATCCCTAATAAAGATCTTAAAAAGATCATTGAACAGTCTATTACTTTTCCTGCTCCTGTAGTTTCTTTAGACAATCAATACCATATTCTAGAGTTATTTCATGGTCCGTCTTTAGCATTCAAAGACTTTGGAGCACGCTTTATGGCCCAATTGATGAGCTACTTCAATAAAGGAGAAGATAGAAAACTAACTATTCTAGTAGCGACTTCGGGTGATACAGGTGGAGCAGTAGCCGCTGGTTTCTATAAAACGCCTGGTATTGAAGTCATTATTCTATATCCAAGTGGTAAGGTTTCTAACTTACAAGAGAAACAATTAACGACTCTGGGGCATAATATCAGTGCTTTAGAAGTGAATGGAACCTTTGATGATTGCCAAGCATTGGTAAAAAAAGCATTCTTAGATAAGGAATGTCAATCACATTTACGCTTAAGTTCTGCTAACTCTATTAATATTTCTCGTTTAATACCTCAGTCCTTCTATTACTTTGAGGCATTCAAACAACTAGAAAAGTCTAGAAAGAAGACAGCGTTCTGTGTTCCTAGTGGGAACTTTGGTAATATCACAGCAGGTTTATTAGCACAAAAGATGGGATTACCTATCTCTCATTTCATTGCTGCAACCAATGCAAACGACGTAGTTCCTGAATATTTAGCCTCAGGAACCTATACTCCAAGACCATCTGTACCAACTATTTCTAATGCAATGGACGTAGGAAACCCATCAAATTTTGCAAGGATGTTGGATTTATATCAATCCGAATGGGGTGTAATGAAGGATAATATTTCTGGATATGCGTACGATGATGCACAAACTAGAGTAGGAGTTAAAGAAGTTTACGATAAATATAACTACGTTATTGATACACATGGCGCAGTAGGATACTTAGCTTTAAAGGAATACCTACAAAAGAATAAGACACATAGAGGCGTTATTCTAGAGACGGCCCACCCTTCTAAGTTCATAGATGAGGTAGAAAAGGTCTTGAATAAGCAGATTGAAATTCCTGAAAGGTTAGCTATTTTAGCTAATAAAAAGAAAGTAGCTAAGTTTATAGAACCTAGTTTTGATGATTTCAAAGCACATTTATTAAGCTTAGATTAAAATTAGATGTTCCGATACTAGGAATATTTATTCTAAGAGTAAATAGAAAAGCCCTTTCAAAATTGAATTTGAAAGGGCTTTTTCATTGTTACACGTGTAACATTCAGGCTAAACAGTATTGGTTAATATCCGTTTATAATAAAATAAAGTGTCTTCTATCAAGCTATGTTACACGTGTAACAATCTATAAAAGGCTCAATACAGATTCTCTACAGAATTATTTTTTACCTTTGAGTGTATATATACATTGATAAAAACGAAGTTATTTTAATTAATCATTCATAAATTATTAGCAAGAATGCTCACTAGATTTACAACAAAGCGGCTAGGATTAATCCTTTCTCTAGCATTGATTAGCGTGTTTCTCTACGCTCAGAAGAATACAAACGAGAACAAATTCCGTCAATTAGGACAGGAATTACCAACTCCAAATAGCTATCGAAACGCGGCAGGCGCGCCTGGTCATGCTTACTGGCAACAGCAAGCAGACTATAAAATGAAGATAGAAATAGACGATAACACACAAAGATTGTATGGAGAAGAGACGATCACTTACACTAATAATTCTCCAGACAAGTTAGAATATTTGTGGTTACAGTTGGATCAGAATATGCGTGCGAAGGATTCTGACACGTATAAAACTCGTCCAAATTCTATCAAGGATAAAATGAATATGCGTCAAATAGCTGGCCTTACACCAACCTTTGATGGAGGAATCAAACTAGATTATGTACAAGATGTAAATGGCAAAGCATTGAATTATACGGTCAATAGAACCATGATGCGTATTGATCTAGCACAGCCTTTAGCGTCCAAAGGGAGCTATACTTTTAAAATAAAGTGGTGGTATAATATCAATAATACACAAGAGATTGGTGGTCGTTCTGGCTATGAGCATTTCGCAGAGGATGGTAATAACGTTTATGTAATCGCTCAATACTTTCCTAGAATGTGTGTATACGATGATAAGGAAGGATGGCAGAACAAACAATTCTTAGGACGAGGAGAGTTCGCTTTAGCCTTTGGGAATTACGAAGTAGAGATCAAAGTACCAGCAGACCACTTAGTAGCCGCTACAGGAGAGTTACAGAACGCCAAAGACGTATTGTCGAAAGAACAGAGAAAGCGGCTAGAATCGGCTAAAAATGCGTCTGCCGATCCTGTAATCATTGCAACTCTAGAAGAGGCTAATAATAGAATGAAAGGGAAATCAGACAAGACTAAAACATGGAAGTTCAAAGCAGACAATGTCAGAGACTTTGCCTTTGCTACTTCTAGAAGATTTATCTGGGATGCCTTAGGCGTACCTATGAGCAATGGAAAGACTGCTATGGCAATGTCAATGTGGGTAAAGGAAGGAGATTGCTTATGGAGTAAATATTCTACCAAAGCAGTAGCACATACTTTGAAATGGTATTCTCATTATACCTTCGATTATCCTTATCCTGTAGCTTGGTCAATTGATGGAAGTATGGGAATGGAGTATCCAATGATTTGCTTTAACTATGGTCGTTGCAATGACGATGATACTTACACTGCAAGAATGAAGTATGGACATATCGGAGTAATCATCCATGAAGTTGGACATAACTATTTTCCAATGATCGTCAACTCTGATGAAAGACAATGGACATGGATGGATGAAGGCTTAAATTCTTTTGTACAATACTTAGCTCAAGAACAATGGGAGCGTGACTACCCTTCTCGTCGTGGTCCAGCGAAGTCTATGATTTCTTACATGAGTGGAGACAAAAGTCAAATCTCTCCAATCATGACGAACTCAGAATCTATCTTCCAATTTGGAAATAACGCTTATGGCAAACCAGCAGCAGGTTTAAATATTTTAAGAGAAACCATTTTAGGTAGAGAATTATTTGACCATGCTTTCAAAACTTATTCGCAGCGTTGGGCATTCAAACATCCTGCGCCAGCAGATTTGTTCAGAACAATGGAAGACGCATCAGGAACAGATTTAGATTGGTTTTGGAGAGGATGGTTTTACACAACGGACAATGTAGACATCGCTATCGAAAATGTAGCCTACTTCAAATTAGATTCTAAAAATCCTGAAGTAGAAAATATGTTAGCTAAAAATAATCGGGACAAAGCACCAAGAAGAATTGGTAGTATCAGAAATGAAAAAGACATTGCGAAGACCCAAGATGAGATTGATACAAGCATCAGAGATTTTTATACAGAGTATGATCCGTTGGAAGTAAATATTTTGGATAAAGAAGATTACCAAAATTACCTCAACAAATTATCTGATAAAGAAAAAGCATTATTGAGTGCTGGTAAAAATTACTATGAAATAACTTTCAATAATGTTGGAGGAATGCCAATGCCAATTATCGTTCAATTTGAATTCACAGATGGTTCCACAGAGGTACAAAAAATTCCAGCAGAGATTTGGCGAATGGATCAGGAATCTGTAACCAAGGTTTTTGTCATGGATAAAGAAGTAAAAGAAATTATGCTAGATCCATTTTTGGAAACAGCAGATACGAATACTGGAAATAATTATTTCCCACCAAGACAAGAACAGAGCAAATTTGAATTATTCAAATCTCGTAGATTTGGAAGAGGACAGACCGCTGGTGAAAATCCTATGCAACGAGCCAATCGTGCCAAAGCAAAAATGAAACAAGGATCGAACGAGTAGGGAACTATAATTTGTGAACGATGAATGATGGACTATGAACGATGAACATCATTTATAGAAAAGTCTTGGTGAATAATTTCATCAAGACTTTTTTGTTTTCTAAAAATAGAATTGGGCTAACTCAAACTTTATTGGAAAATGAATCGTTCATCATTTAGAATTCACTTTTGAATTATTTTATTTAACGATAGTTAAAATAAGTTAGAATGAAAATATCAACAACTGAAACAGCAAAATTAATCGCCAGAGATTTTGGTATGGAAAAATTAGGGCAAGGCGAGTTATCAGAAGAAGAATTACTTCGCATGCTAGAATCGCAGGTAGCATATTATATAGCCCACAGATTAGAGTTTTTACTAAGTTCCTTATACCGACTAGATATTTCAGAAAAGCTCGTTAGAACGGCTCTATTGCCCTCCTCAGAGGTCCCTGCAAATGTTGCAATAGCAAAATTGATCCTAGATCGGCAAAAAAAACGGGTTTTTACCAAGCAATTTTATAAACAACCGAAGATTGAGGACTTAGAAGAGGGGCTGGAATATTAAATAAAAAATTTAAAACAAAGTAATTACAAGATAAATAATACGAAATGTTTTATTTTTAAATTCATACAAAAAATTGTAATTATTTTTTTTTAATACAAAAAATATCAAATAATTTTGACGTCATTTTTAACTCAAAAAGTAGATATTTTTTTTAAAACAAACTTTCTGATTTAAAATCTATAGAAGAAAGATAAAAGTAAATTCACATTACTATTTTACATTATATCAGACTGAAAAAGTCAATCTCTTTCTCTAAAGAAAAGATATTTTGAGTAAAAAATACTAAAACAATATTGCATTATTTTTTACTCAATAGCTCAGAATAGTTCCAATCAAAATCAACCTAAAAAAATACTTTCCTACCTTTGTAAAAATTCATTATTCATATTAAGGACTATACTAAGTTTTGATAATGCTTATTTTTTGACGCTGAAGGACACTGATTATTATGACTTCTTTATGTTTTGCTCTTCTATATTAGTTAAAACATAACTTTTCGTAAGAAAACATAAATATTCATAACATCAAACAGCGTCTTTCTGCGTCAAAAAGAAAACTTAGTTCAAGTCTTATTCATATTTCACCATCAACCATGCGAGTAATCATCCAAAGAGTCAGCGAGGCATCCGTCACAATCAACAAAAAAATAAAATCCCAAATCCAACAAGGTTTTTTAATTTTATTAGGCATTGAACCAGCCGATAATATCGAAGATATTCAATGGCTCTGTAAAAAAATAAGTGGCCTACGAGTTTTTGGAGATGAAAATGGTTTAATGAACGTTTCTATTAAAGATATTGCAGGGGAGATCATTGTCGTTAGTCAATTCACTTTGCATGCTAGTACAAAAAAAGGCAATCGACCGTCTTTTATTAAAGCTGCAAAGCCAGATGTGGCGATACCATTATATGAAACCTTCGTCAAACAATTAGGAATGATTTCTGGCCGACCTGTTTATACTGGAGAATTTGGAGCAGATATGAAAGTTGCCTTAATCAATGATGGACCAGTGACGATCATGATGGATTCAAAAAATAAAGAGTAGAGAGATATAAACTAGATTTCACAAGATTTTATAAACAAGTTGACATTGCAAAAATTCTACGCCAACGGCAAATTATTATTAACAGGAGAGTATCTAGTTTTAGATGGAGCTTTGGCTGTAGCCTTACCAACAAAGTTAGGGCAGTCTTTAACAGTAGAACCCAATGACGAACAAAAATTAGTTTGGGAAAGTCAAAATTCTAAAAGTTATCCCTGGTTTCAACATATTTATACACATTTACACACAAAAATCGACAATAATCCAATTGCGGAGCGACTTCGAATCATTTTATTACAAGCCCAAAAGCAAAATCCAAAATTTATCAACAATCTTGTGGATAACGTAACTACTAAATTAACTTTTCCACGAAATTGGGGCTTAGGTACTAGTTCCACGTTGATACATTTGATTGCTCAATGGGCAAAATGCGATCCATTCGAATTATTATTTGAGGCATTTGGTGGATCTGGTTACGATATAGCTTGCGCAGGTGCGGATGGTCCTATTAGTTATCAACTACAGGAGCATCACAAGCCCATTTTTCAGCCAATCAATTTCAATCCTTCCTTTAAAAATCAACTATACTTCGTTTATTTAGACAAAAAACAAGATAGTAAAAAGGGAATCGCACGATATAGAGCACAAGGGAAAATTGGGGAGGCAAAAATCCAAAAAATATCCACGTTATCCACTGAACTTATTAACATTGGTGGATTACATGACTTCGAAAAATTATTGGAAGAGCATGAAAATATCATTGCTGAATTAATTGGTTTCGAAAAAGTAAAATCAATCTACTTTAGTGATTATTGGGGGAGTGTAAAATCATTAGGAGCTTGGGGAGGAGACTTTGTTTTGGTCACAAGTAATAGAAGTTTTACAGAAACTCAGAAATATTTCAACGAAAAAGGATTTCAGGTGTTTTTAAAGTATGAAGACTTGATACTTTAGTGAGTAAATCAAGGATATTTATAGTAATTTTGTTTTAAAATATTTACAATTTTGAATAATCAGGTTTCAGGTGTTACAACTAGCAACTAGAAATCAGCAACTAGATAAAAAATGAGTACAGCAACTAAGAGTCCGGTAATGTTATACACCGAACAAACACCAAATCCAGAATCTTTAAAATTTGTAACGAACAGAATGTTGTATCAAGGTACAGCAGATTTTAGAGAAGAGGAATTGGCTAGAGAATGGTCACCAATTGCATCTGCCTTATTCGATCAACCTTATACAAAAGGGGTTTATGTTTGTAATAATTTTGTGACGATCACCAAACATATCAATTATGATTGGGCAGATATTATGTTGAAAGCTAAAAAATTCATCAAGAATTATATTGAAGAAGGCGGCGAGATTCTCAATGATGGTTTTGAGGAGGCAATGGCAGCAATCGAGGCAGAAAAAGGCACTGGATATGAATATACTGGTGATGAGGCAGAATTAGTTCAAAAAATTAAGGACTTACTAGATACTTATGTAAGACCAGCAGTAGAGATGGATGGGGGAAATATCGCTTTCAAGTCTTTCAAAGATGGGATCGTTACCGTAATTCTTCAAGGTTCTTGTAGTGGATGTCCTTCTTCTACCGTTACTTTGAAGTCTGGAATTGAAGGAATGTTACAACGAATGATTCCTGAAGTAAAAGAGGTTGTCTCTGAAATGGGATAATCGTAACACAGACATTCTTGTCTGTGAATAGCTATAAAAAAGACATGGTTACTCAATCATGTCTTTTTTTATGTCTACTTTACCAAAAAATTAAAGAAGATATTAAAAAGAAAACTATCACAATTAAATAAAGCAGGTATGACTTTCTAAAAATCTAAAAGTTATTCTGTTTACCAACAAACTTACCAACAGATGTTAAAAATTATTTCTTATAATGTCAATGGCATTAGAGCAGCCATCAAAAAGGGCTTAGTAGAATTTATAGCGGCCAATGATTATGATATAATATGTATTCAAGAAACGAAGGCTATGCTAGAACAGGTCGATATGACACCCTTTGAAGAGTTGGGTTATCATCATAATTGGCATTCTGCTGAGAAAAAAGGATATAGCGGAGTACTTACTTTGAGCAAGAAAAAGCCTGATTTAGTAGTAAATGGGTTAGGAATAGCCGATTATGATAAAGAAGGAAGGCTAATTCGTACTGATTTTGGCGGAATTACCTTGTTGAACTGCTATTTTCCTTCGGGTACATCGGGCGATATACGACAAGATTTCAAATACGCGTTTCTCAGGGACATTTTTTTATGGATAGAAGAGCTTAAAAAAGAAAGAAAACAAATAATCTTAGTTGGTGACTATAATATCGCTCATACTGAGATGGATATTCATAATCCTAAAAGTAAAAATTCAGGTTTCTTACCAGAAGAAAGAGCTTGGATGACTAAATGGTTTGAAAGTGGAATGGTTGATAGCTATCGATATTTGAATCCAGAAAAAGTAGAATACAGTTGGTGGAGTTATCGAGCAAACGCCCGAGCAAATAATAAAGGCTGGCGGATAGATTATCAATCTGTAACTGAAAATTTGAAAGACAAGTTAGTTGAATCTTATCATATTGAATCTGCCAGACAATCTGATCATTGTCCGCTTTATCTAAAGTTAGATATATAGATTCCAAAAATAAGTTGAAGTTAAAAGCGGTATAGGTTCTAAAATCTATATCGCTTTTTTTATACTAGTTTCTGTCCAACAGTAAACGATTTATCAACTTTCTAAAAAGTCAAAAATTATTATCAATTTAAATTCCATTAAATCCGCAAAATAAACCACACTCACAAAAAACAATTCCAAGATGATACTATTCAACAAAATTCACAGGTCTAAAATAGAATTTCATCATTAAAATCTACATTTCATAAAATTACAATAATCAAAAAACACCTCTCAAAATCTAATAAACACTAGGTTTTAGGTCAAATAAGGCTAAAAAACACGTAATCAGATTGTTTAAACATCTTTTCCTTGAAATATACTGGGCTATGATACAGGTGGGCTATAAATATTCGATTCTCAGGGCCATTTTTTTTGACTATTTTCATACTTTCCACAAGTGTTTATAACTATGTGGAGAAAGTGAAGAATAATTAGAATTCAAGTTAGTAAGTGGTAAAAAGATAGTTAGTAACCAATAATTAGTCATTACTTTTCCACAAAAGAGAATTCTTTGACAAGACTAATTTTACAGATATTTCCACATAATAAAAATTCGTTTACGTTCATCTTGGGAAGAAGTACTAATTAGGTGTCATCACTCAGAGAGTTGTGTTACTTCTGATGATGGACAGTAACACAACTCTCTGAGTGGTGACAAATTAAAGTATCTCACCCTAACTCTTCTAATATTTTATAAAAGAATGACAATGATATTTGAGAAATAGGCTGACCTTTGTGTTATAATATCAAGAATTCTGATTTTATAAAAATATAATTGAAGGGATTTGACCGTACAATTCTACAAAAAATAGCTGTTAGATTAGTGTTGATAACTAGGAAAAAAGCTGTGCATTAATAGTTAGTTCACCACACTTACTCACAAAGCTGTACTAGACCAATTCAAAACTTAAGGTTAGTAACAAAAAGAGTATGGGCTACTAACAGAAATAGAGATGATTACCAATAGTCGAAAAATAAAAAAGAACTAATAGAAAAGTTCTCCACTTAATTGTGAAGAAATCCATAAAGCCTTGATAATAAAGGATTTTTAGTATTAGTAGGCTGTTAGTAAATGAATCGAAAAGTTAACAACGAATTCATCAAGGTTTATCAAAAATTAATATTCACAAACTAACACGACTAATGATAAGTAGTTTTTTTAAAATTTTAAATAATAATCTATTAACAAGATATTAGAAGTGTGTATAAAAGTCTAAAACTTAAAAAGTCGATATGAGAAAAGAAGTAGTTGAGCAAATTGATTTTTCTAAAAAAATGACGCCTACCAAAAATCCAATTTCTAAAGCTGTTAGAATTTGGTTGTTCATTGGAGTGGCGATGGTTTTTATTCAGGTCGTAATTGGAGGAGTTACCCGATTAACAGATTCTGGATTGTCTATTACAGAATGGGCAGTTATCCAAGGAACTATTCCTCCAATGAATGAGGCAGAATGGATCACAGCATTTGACCAATATAAAGTAGCTGCAAAAAAACAGTATGAGACAATCCATGCAGATATGGATTTATCAGGTTTTAAGGTTATTTATTTTTGGGAATTCTTTCACCGTTTATGGGCAAGAACCTTAGGCTTTGTATTTCTATTTCCATTTTTATTTTTTCTCTGGAAAAAGCAAATTCCTAACTGGTTGTTGAAAAGGTTGGGGATAACTGTCGGATTAGCTGCAATTGTCGCCACATTCGGATGGATAATGGTCGCCAGCGGCTTAAATGCAGATAATCGAACATGGGTTAGTGCTTATAAATTAGTTGGACACCTATCGCTTGCCACTATTTTGTTTGGTTATTTGATCTGGACTTGGTTTATGGCTCGGCAACCATTGACAAAAGACTATAATTTAAGTCGTTTCAAAAAATTAGGTTGGGGTATAGCTGGCGTATTGATGATTCAAATAATTTTTGGAGGATTGATGGCAGGTATGAGGGCTGGTTTGGTTCATCCATATTTCCCATTTTTTGTAGAAGGCGAACGATTGATGAGTGCGTTAGGTGGAAATTCGGCGGATATTGTAGATTATGAAGGAAGTGCATCGGTCAAAGCTTTTGTACAAATATTACATAGAAGTACAGCTTATATTTTATCAGCAATGATTATCTACTTTTTTGTAAAACTTCGGAAAGAGCAAATTTCTAGTCAATTGAACTTAGGTAATTTCTTATTATTGGGTATGCTTGGCGTACAATTTCTACTTGGAATACTGACAATTGTGAATTGTTTTGGTAGAGTACCTTTAGTTTATGGAGCAATGCACCAAGCTGGAGCCTTAATTCTACTTGCTTTTTTATTATATGTTAATTTTCAATTTAAAAAGATTTCGATTATTTCCTAAAAAAATCACATCAAAAATCCACAAAATGAGCTAAAAAAATGTGAGTTAGTGGAAAACTTCGGTGTAAATGTATAGTTATTCACAAACTTATTAACAGGTGTTGATAAGTGACTTTCAATAATTTAGTGGCACTTTTTAGAAAAATCGGAAAAATATAAATTTAAAAAATATATGTTTTATTTGTATGTTAATATTATAATTAGGTTGTTTTAACTATAAAATTGCCATGACGAAATAAAAGTGATAAATTTGTGATATGATAATTTATAAGCTCTAATCCTTTTAAGTTCTATAAATTATAAATATTTAAAACTCACTTTATTTTTTATTAAATACCTAGATGGAATATCAACTTAGGGAAGAAGGAAAATTCAAATACATTGAAACGGAGGGGAAAGGCGAAACATTAATGTTACTGCACGGTCTATTTGGTGCATTAAGTAACTTCCAAGGCATCATTAATCATTTTGCAAAAACGCATAATGTAGTAGTTCCGATGTTGCCCATATTTGACTTACCGATTAGAAAAGTCGGTTTAGGTGGATTTGTAGATCATGTGATTGATTTTGTGGAGTATAAAAAATATGGAAAAGTAAGCGTCTTAGGAAATTCTTTGGGCGGCCATGTTTCCTTATTATATGCTTTGGCAAAACCAGAACAAATTCGTTCTATCATACTAACAGGGAGTTCCGGTTTATTTGAAAATTCATTAGGTTCTACTTTTCCAAAAAGAGGCAACTATGAATTTATCAAAAACAAGACAGAAGATATTTTCTATAATAAAGAGGTAGCGACGAAGGAATTGGTAGACGAGGTATTCTCAACAGTCAATGATAGAAACAAGGCGATAAGAATTATTGCTTGTGCAAAATCTGCGGTTCGTCATAACTTAGGAGATAAATTATATCAAATCAAAGCACCTACTCTATTGATTTGGGGAAAGGATGATACGGTTACTCCAAAATTTGTAGGCGAGAAATTTAACGAACTAATTGATAATTCTCAATTATTTATCGTTGATAAATGCGGACACGCTCCCATGATGGAAAGACCAAGTGTCTTCAATAATATTCTAAGTGATTTTCTGACAGAGTTAGCAAATCGAAAAGAAACAGTATAA
>CALDTJ010000469.1 GCA_937924145.1 uncultured Saprospiraceae bacterium | reverse complement strand
GCTTTAACCATTTACTACGTTTTTCATTCATCGCTTTCTCTGCTTTCTCCATCAAAGAAATAGCCAAACTAGCATCTTGCGCAGCCACAAAAGTCCCCGTTTCTTCTAGTCCATTTTGTATATATTTCAAAGTGTAAGACTGTCCAATAACTAAATTATCCAATAAACCATTTTCCTCAGTAGGTACTTGTCCGTTAATGCTTAATATTTTATCCTCTTTATTAATACCTGCCGCATAGAAAGGGTGGTTTTGAGAAATATTGGACTTAATCGTTGCCCCGTCTTCGGTATAACTAACCCTAACTGTTGCTGCTTTACCAATCTTTTCTAATTGTAGCTTAACACCAAATTCTTTTAAAAGTCCTTGCAAATCAGGTAGATTGCTTTGATAAATATATTGGTCAAAAAATGATTTGGCGAAAGCCTTATCTTTCGTAATAGCAGCTAATGCTTTTTCAATATCAGGAATTTGGTAGGGAATTTCAGTTTTACCAAAATGCTCCCACATATAGCGCATTAAATCATCTAAATTGACATTATCGAACTTAGATCGCAAGGTCAAGTCTAAAGCCAAACCTAAGTAAGAACCGTAAGAATAATAACTCACAAATGTATTTCCATAATTATTAGGATCAATAGATTTAGCAGCATCAACAAAAGGTGCGTGCTGACTCATTTGGATGGGATTGCGATATTTTCTACCAGGTGAATTCGTTACATAATTAATCGTTCCAGCCAATCCGCCGATATATTCCTCAGGCGTGATAATGCCTGCTCGCACTAAAGTCAAACGCGTATAATAACTGGTAAATCCTTCGGCAAACCAAAGCTCACTAGACATATTTGCCTTGTCAAAATCAAAAGGTTCAAGCGATTGTGGTCGAATCCGTTCAACATTCCAACAGTGAAAAAATTCGTGAGATACAGTGCCAATTACGCCTTTTGCATTATTAGCTAAACTCCCTTTACTGGTACAAACGGTCGAATTTCTATGTTCCATTCCATCGCCACTGACCCACGGATTGTACATGCATAAAAACGTATATTTTCCATAATCATAATCAGGTAGACTACCATAAATCGCCTTCTGTTCTACTACTACTTTTTGCACCCAATCGGTATATTTATCCAATTCTTCGTCAGTGCCTTCATGATCCATAGCTACTTCGATTGTGTAATCTTTTCCATCAGAATTGACGGTGAAACTTCGGAAGTCTATATCTCCAATAATCGTTGGACTATCGAAAAAGTAATAATAATCAGGCGCGTAGAATTTATTTTCTGATAATTTCTTCAATTGTGTAGCAATTTTCCAATCAGGTTTTTTATTCAGATCAAAAGTGATTTCAACGGGCCGTTTATGCATCTCTTTTCCATAAGCATAAGTCGCAGGCATATTCATGTGTACTTTGCGATTGTCAATGCCAGCATAAGTACCGTCTGCTCGATTGGCAAAAAGGGTATATTGTAAAGTTACATGACCATCATGTCCTGCAATTTCCCATTCGTCAGCTAATTTTTTATAAACAGATAAAGTATTTCCTTGACTATCGGTTGCTTTTACATCATATACATTTTTAGCGAAATTATGAATGGCATATCGACCAGGAGAGGCGGTTGGCATGTGTACCACCAATGCCTTTTGTGGTAAAGAAGGAAAGTCTATGGTGATGTCAATTTCGTGATGTTGGACTTTGTCTAAATTGACATGGTAACGAATAGGATCTTGAGCAAAAATAGTTACGATTAATAGACAGAAAGAAAGAATTAATGACAGTCGAATATTCATGAAAAATGCGTTTAATTTAGTGTTGATGTAGAATTGGAATGACCAAAATTAAACGCATTTTTAGAATAATTACTTTTTCCTCAACCTAAAAGCGCAATTTATTTTAATCGTCTTTCATATTTTGTCTTGTTAAATCTTCTTTTCCCTCATTTGTTGGTAAATTAGCCCTTCATTTAGAACTTTTTGCACACTGGCGTATTTTTACCTTTAATGAAAAATTTTCAAATCTTCTTTTTATTGGTTTTTTCCTTTCCTTTTAGCAGCCTGCTAACTGCCCAAGAAGTGATATTTCCAGAACCTAAATCTTCCCGACCCGCCAATTATGATATTAGTGTAAATCTAGATGCAGAGAACAAAACGATCACGGCAAAGGAGTCTATTAATTGGAAAAATCTTTCTCCTGATACTATTCGCTTTTTACAATTCCATTTATACTTAAATGCTTTTAAAAATACCGAATCTGTTTTCGTGCAAGATGCAGGTGGTTCTTTGCGAGGTACAGATGCTGAAAACTTAGAAGATCGAGATTGGAGTTGGATTAATGTGGATAGGATAGCGGATGAACAAGGCAATGATTTGACCAAGAACTTAGAATATATTCATGCGGAAGATAGTAATGAAAATGATCAGACCGTTTTACAATTAAACCTAACAGAACCGATTTTGCCAGGGGAGGAAATCAATCTAAAAATGGATTGGTCTTCTAAAATCCCTAAAGTCAGAGTAAGAACAGGGTATAGTCGAAATTATTTTCTGAATGTACAATGGTATCCTAAATTGGGCGTCTACGAACCCAAAGGCATGAGAGGTCGAAAAGAAAGTGGTTGGAATTGCCATCCGTACCATGCAGCAGCAGAATATTACGGAGATTTTGGTAATTACAATGTCGATCTAACAGTTCCTAGCGAATTTCAAGTCGGTGCAACGGGTGTTTTATTTAAAGAAAAAGATAATGGAGATGATACCAAAACGTGGTCTTTTCATGCCGAAGATGTAATAGATTTTGCGTGGGTGGCTTATCCAGAATTTAGAGTGATTGAAGACCAATGGAAACACGTAAAAATTAAATTATTCATTATTCCAGAATATAATTGTTGTATAGATCGCTATCTGAGTTCGCTCAAATATTCGATGGAGTATTTTGAAGAAAATTTGGCAATTTATCCATTTAATACCTTGACGATGGTCGTGCCACCTTTTCATGGTATTAATTCTGGTGGAATGGAATATCCGACTTTTATTACGACTCCCGGTGCGGCTCATTTTCCGACCAATATTCGTTCTCCCGAATACTTCGTCATTCACGAATTTGTGCATCAATATTTTATGATGATGATCGCCACCAATGAGCAAGAAGAGGCATGGTTGGACGAAGGGTTTACATCTTACTATAAATCTAGAATTCTAGACCATTATTACGGTGAGAAAAATTCGGTAGTGAATTATGATTTTTTCCACATGGGAGCGATGGAGTTTTTTCGTAGTCGTTATCTGGGAATGGAAAATAGAAAAGTAGCAGAAATACCTCGACCAGGATGGGAATTTCCGCATGGTGGCTATCGAAATCTGGCTTACGCCAAAACTGCTACAGTATTAAGAACACTAGATGGAATTGTAGGAAGGGAAACGATGGATGATATTCTAAAAGTCTATTTTGAAAAATGGAGTTTCAAACATCCTGGAGGGCAAGATTTTATTGATGTGGCTAATGAAGTGGTCTCTCAAAGACATGGTACTGAATTTGGCGAAAACATGAATTGGTTTTTTGACCAGGCACTTTATGGAACGGATGTTTGTGACTATACGGTTGCCAGTATCTCTAATCGACCAGTGCAAAGAAAAGCCTACGGTATTTTTGAGCATAAAGGCATGACTGCAACTACTAAAGAAATTAATCAAGACAAACAGTATAAGTATAATTCAAAGGTTATTCTCAACCGTCTAGGTGGTTTGAAGTTTCCCGTTGATGTGCTAGTTCATTTTGAAAATGGAGAAGAGAAATTGGAAAAATGGAGCGGTCAAGAACGAGCTTTTGATTTTCAATATCAAAGCGACCATAAGATTGATTGGGTACAAATTGACCCTGAGCAAAAACTCTATTTGGATATTAATTTTTTGAATAATAGTCTGCGAACTAAACCAGAAAAAAAGACGGCTTGGAAGTATTTTACGGAGTTTATGGTGAAGGTGCAGAGTGCTTTGCAGGCGGTTAGTATTTTTAGTTAATCCGATTTAGAAGTAGCTATTTTAACCCATCCTTGAT
>CALDTJ010000468.1 GCA_937924145.1 uncultured Saprospiraceae bacterium | reverse complement strand
TATCAATTTAAAGGTGTACCATTTTCCGCGTGGTTATATAGAATAGCAAGTAATGAAATCACCCAACATTTTAGGAATACTCAAAAAAACCGAGTAGTTAGTGTGGAAACAAGGGCTTTACCCGAGCTGATGGTGGAAATGGGAGACTTAGAGCAAATTGGAGACGATGAACTTCGAGCCTACCTTATCCCCTGTTTGAACGAATTGAAACCAAAAGATTTAGAAATTATTGAACTCAGATTTTTTGAACAGCGACCTTTTAAAGAAATAGCTGACTTATTAGACATTTCGGAAAGCAATTGCAAGATGCGGACGTATCGAGTATTGGAAAGATTGAAAAAAATTATTTTAAGAAATAAGTGATTGTGTGATTGCATGATTGTGTGATTGTGTGATTGTTGCGAGCGTAACCATCTCACCATCTCACTATCTCACTATCTCACCATCTATAAACCTGCATTTATGGATAACAACTACAATTTTAAAACGAATCCGACACCGCTTGATAAAAGCCAAGTCGATAAACATAAGGACTTCGATGCCTTATTGAATAGGGTAGCTGCGACTAAAGCCCCCCCTGCGAAAGTTGTAAAATTCAAACCTCGTAGAGTATTATCATGGATTGCTGGAGCTGCTGCGGTTCTATTAATAGGACTGACCTTTCTAGGAAGAATCAATCAAGGATCTATTGATCCTACTGAATCTACCTTAGCGTATTTGGCAACTCAGCCTTATGTTAACCCTCCTTTGGAGAATTACGCTAAGCAAGCAGAAACGATAACGGTCAATGCCAATGAAGGCGGAACTTATAAATTCCCCTCAGGTTCTAGAATGGTCGTCCCTAAAGCAGCTTTTGCCAATAGTTATGGAGCATTGATAGAAGGAGAAGTCAAAATCCATTTCAAAGAATACCATGATTATGTGGATTTCTTTTTGAGTGGAATTCCGATGGAAATCAAAGTAGATGGACAAAATCAAGTATTGGAATCTGCGGGTATGATAGAGGTATATGCCACTCAAGACGGAGAACGGTTGACCATGATTCCAGATAAGCCAATTGATATTGAATTGAAAAGTGAAATTTCTTTTGCTGGTAAAACACCACCTGCTTTCAATATTTATTATTTGGATGAAGAAAAACGGGAGTGGGATTTACGAGGAAAAGATGAGATTGAGGTGGTCGCAAATGATAATGGTACTTTCGTAAAAGTAATAGGTGATCCTAATGATCCGAATTTTACGGGAGAAGTAACTTACGACACGACCTATACTGAAGAGGCACAGTTAGAACAGGCATTAGCAAAAGAGAATAATCTATTTGATAAAAAATTAGAAAGGGAAATAGCCAAAGTAGAAAAACAGTTCGTATTGCCTCAAAAACCATACGAACCAGAGCAATATGACGGCAATTCCATGACGATGGAATTAGATTTTCAAAATAAGGATTTGGGCATAAAAAATTATGCGGGTACGATCTGGCAAGTATTGACCGCAGTAGAAGCTTTTGAAGAAGTCTCGAATACTGTTTGGGAAACTTATGATTTAGAAAAACAAAACGACGGTTCTTTTACCTTACTACTTGGAAAAGGAGCAAAGAAAGCAACGTTGAATGTGAAGCCAGTCTTAGCGGGCAAAGATTATGAAACGGCTATCCAAGCATTTAATCAGGAACTAGCCGATTATCAAAAGGAAAAAGCTGAAATTCAGGCAAAATTAGCCGCTAAAAGAAAAGAATTGGAAGATCGAATGGCTCTTGAAAAAGCCAATATCCAAAAAAGTTTTGAGGAACGTATTGCTGCCCTAAAAGCTAAAGGGCATGATAATTATGCTGCGAATGAAATCATTAAGCATACGGTCGTCAACAAGTTTCAAGTCACCCAATTTGGAATTTGGAACTGTGATAAGCCTAGACCGCCTTATTTGGCAACCCTAGCAGGTACTTTCCAAGATCAACACTTTCATAAGTACCACAAGAATATGATCTATCATACGGATAAATCACAGAATACTGTCCGACGATTTCATTTAGAAGACATTGCAAATATTCAGTTTAATACGACCAGTGATAATCTATTGTGGTTGGTAACTAAGGAGAATAAACTGGCAGTTTTCTATCCAGCAGATTTTGAGCGGATCAAGCAGAAAGATGGTGAATATGCTTTTGATATGACTTTGAATGCGCAAGAGATAGGGTCGGAGAAGGATGTACGAGAGATATTGAAGTTGTAAATTATAAGATGTCGGATACTTTCAAAGTATCCGACATCATAAGATATTATCATTCTTTTTCAAAAACTACCATGAAACCATCCGTTTTTGAACCTGCACCATTTCCACATGCAATTGGTACTACAACTGGCTCTATGGTTAGTACTCGATAGTTTCGTTCTTCATAATCTATTAATAGCGCTTCCAATTCTTTAGCTAAAGACCAAGTATCTACATGAGTTTTAGTTCCTTGATACCACTTGGATTTAACTTTTTCGGAATGTATGTATTCCACTTTATACTTACCCATTGAAAAGTGATTTTACAGTCTAGCTAATAATTCTTTCTTCTTAGAAGCAAACTCTTTTTCCGTCAATACACCAGCCGCTTTTAATTCTCCTAACTCCTTCAACGTAGCCATTATTTCAGCTTTAGTTTGCCCCTTAG
>CALDTJ010000467.1 GCA_937924145.1 uncultured Saprospiraceae bacterium | reverse complement strand
GCTTTAAAACCTGATTTTAACAATTTAAAACCATTGGATTTAAAAGCTACTAAAATTGGATGGCTAGGTGATTTGGATGGTTATTTACCAATGGAAAAAGGGATATTAGAACTGTGTGAGGCGAGTTTAAAAACGGTTGCTAACGCTGGTGCGAAAATTGAACCGATGCAACCGAAGTTTGACCCTGCTGATTTATGGTTTTGTTGGACAACGCTGCGACACCACATTCGCTTACAACAATTGGAGTATTTAGATTATCCTACTAAAAAAGACTTATTAAAACCTGAATTGCTTTGGGAAATCGAACAAGGGTTAAGTTTCTCAAAAGAAGATATAAATCGAGCTAATACTATCAGAGCAAATTGGTATCTTGAACTAGATCGACTATTTGAGCAATATGACTTTTTAGTTTTGCCAACAGCACAAGTTTTCCCTTATTCTACAGCTACTCATTGGCCTAAAAGCATTAATGGAAAAACGATGGATACTTATCATCGATGGATGGAAGTGGTGATTTTAGCGAGTCTTGGTGGGATTCCTGCTGTGAATGTGCCTGTCGGTTTTGACAACCAAGGTAGACCTATGGGCATGCAAATATTAGGTAAATTTGGGGATGATAAAAGGGTGTTAGAATTTGCTTTGGCTTATGAGGGAATAACGAATTTCTTGGATGTAAAGGCAGATTTAGTTAAAGTAAAATCATGATAGAAATCTTTCAACTATTTAGATAAAATAACAACATTAGGATAATCATGATGAGAACAATTCTATACATGCTATTATTTGGTGCATTTTTAATGCTAATTCAAGGGTTATTTATTCAAAAAACTTATTATTCAATTTTTCTAAGAAAAGATTCGTTTAGTCCTGAATTGGTCCAAGTTGATACTATCCTAAATCTCTCAACAAAATATGGAACCTACCATAAAATATTGGGAAGAATAGGTCCTCACTTCATAGAATATACCTTTGACTTAGGAGAAGAAATTGTTAAAAGAGATAGCATTCATGTATGGTTTAGCTTTTCAGAAGGTGAACAAATCATTTTGAGAAGGAAAAAAAATGATGAAAATTTTGAATTTAAACCATACAAACAAAAATGGATGAAGGTCGTAATAGTAAACATTCTACCTTTTTTCATTCTGCTATTAATTACTTTTAAACTTCGACTCTCAGATTGAGATTGTATGTAAAATAGCCTCTTCTTCCAAAAAAAAACCAGACATAGACTAATAATAAAATCAGTACCAAAACCCTAAAACAAAATTTAATAAAGATAGCCAATCGGATAACTCATTACCTCCTCTTTCTTAGCCTTTGAGGGTAGAATACGACTTGAATTAAGTTATATTCCAATTGGCTAAAATTAAACTGTTCTCCATTTATTTCAAATTTAGAAAATGGATACCATCTCAAATTAGTTCTTAAGATAAGCGATTCATTGGTCTTTCCAGGTACAATATCCCAACCAAAAGTAAACCCTAATTCCATTTCATTAATAATCGTTTTTTGAAATTGAACGCCATCAACATTTTGCTCATAGTTCAGCTTATCATAAGCTACATTTAGTCCAATGTAGGGAGCGAAGCCAGAATAATCCGTCAAAAACTTATTGACCTCTAAAGTTACAGAAGTTTTTTCAATGGTTTGTTTTGAACCAAAACCTTCGGTTTCAAAAGTTGGATTCCTGAATGATAGTGCTGTAAATAAATTTGGCTTGATAAAATGATAGCCCAAAACTAGGTCGAAATAGTTGGTAGAAGTGAGTTTTTGTTGTAGATATGGGAACTCAGTGGCGTTATAATCAGATTTTGAAAGTGAAAAGGATATGGATGGTCCCGCACCTATATAAAAGTCTCCAAACTTATTGGCACCATAAGATAATTTTGAAACGGTAGGATAACGGTTCCACTTATCAATATTTTCTTTGGAAGTATCTTTGGTAGCATCATAAGCGTATAGTATTCCCAATTGAAAAGACAGTTTTGGTGTGTTGATTGCTGTCAGTTGAGCTCTGCTAAGTGGGTATTGCCATTTGTTATCTGCAAAATAATTAATACCTAATCTTAGGCCTAGATTTTTGTAATTATAAATCAATCCAGCATCATAGTTGAGCATAAAATCTTTGGAAATTTCAGTTTGATTGTCCGCTGATTCTAAAATTTGCCTAAACTGTAAAGCCCCCCAATTCGCACCAATATAAGACCGAATTTTTCCTTCTTTCATTGCCCAAGGATAGAGTCTCAAGCCAGTAACTACTGAATGGGAAAGCTGATAACTAGCTTCCTTATCTCCCTTCAAATTCAGTTGACTTATAGGAAATGTGACGTAAAACTCGGTATGCCCCCAAAAATGAAAGGCTCCCCAAGTAAGGTAGGAATTGATTGTGGCAGGATGTTCAAAAGTACTCACTTGATTATTTACCAATTGTTTCCCTTCAAAAGACGATCTATAAGTCCCTCCAGCTTCGAAGTACATTTTTGCAAAATCTAACCTTTGTTTTTTAGAAGGATTGTCTTGTGATAGCCCCATTAAAGTACATAATAGGCAGCATACGATTAAAGTTAATTTACACTTCATTTTATATTTTTTGAAGCAAAATTAGCTATGCTTGTCAAAGTTGGCAATCGGGTAATCGGCTGATTTAGGGCTATAAATGGAATCTCCTACAAAAGTATGAGTACTGATAATCAGGTCATTAGCAATCGACTGAGCTCATTTCGATTTTTCACACTACATTTTTTATAAATATTACTAGCATGTGTTTTTACAGTGGGGAGAGAAATGTGCAATTCATTCATTATGGCTTGATAGGTTAACCCTTCAAATAACAACCCAGCAATTTCTTGTTCTCTTTGGGTCAATCCATAATTTTTGAAATGCTGATCTTTTGGATTCAAACGGTGGTTAATAATTGACAATCTTTGGAGATCATCGTGTATTTTTCTTACTGCTAATGCGATCAAGGCAAAGTATAATAGAAACCCTATTTGAAGTGTTTGATGCCCGTGATCAAAACCAAAATTATAAATGAGAAAAATGGGAACTATAATTAAAAATACTAAACCAAAAATTCTGTTCGACTTTTCAAGATGCTGAAATTGTTTTATGGGCTTAGTCTGTCTAGTAATCAACATGGATACGACAATTGAAATTATAAGAAATCCAATGACCATAGGTTGAACTAGATACATTAGATCATTGAATTGACCACTAATAAAAATGGAGAGGACTAAAAACACTCCAATTCCAAAATGTATTTTCTTGTATTTGGAAGCAATCGTATGTATTTGCTGGCTTAATGTTTCTAGAAACGTAGTAACCGAAACCAAGACCATACAAATTAAAGTAGTTGCAGCCGTTGCTTCCTCTTGAGGTAGGAATGGAGAAAGACTAATTGAAAGGACTAGTAGTAAAAGTGATATAGTAAATGCTATCGTTTCCCAATTTTCCATTTTCTTTTTATAACAGAACCATTGCAGAAAAAGGGAAATGACCAATGATGTGTATACAAGGCCAAGGACTAAATATTCGATTATCAACATTCTTTTTCTATCTTATTTATTCAATTCGGGTGATGATTTACGGTTAAACACAACAGTAACTAGTGCTTTGTTTCAAAAGTTTTGATTGACAATCCTGAAGGGATTAAACACGAATAGCCCCGAATGAAATTCGGGGACATGAAATACTTTACGTTTCCCACAACCACGGAGTGGTTGAACTTAACTTCCTCATATTCAACCACTTCGTGGTTGTGGGAAAGGCGTTTTTTTTCTTACCCCCGAATTTCATTCGGGGCTAATCGTGTTCAACCACTTCGTGGTTTTTGAGGTCAAATATTAGCTTAAACTATGTTTTACAAAGCACTAGTATGCAAATATTATTCCTCGAACAATTTTATCTTACCACTATTGTCCTCATCCTTTTCATCAACTTCCTTCCAACCAGTATAATTAAAATCTTCATCATAGCCTTCATAGCCCTTCCATCTTGATTCATATTCAAAATAAACTTCGTCTTCCTCCACTAAAAATTTGCCTCCACCTTGCATGGAAAATGGGCCTGCGTCTGGAAGATTTAATCTATTCATTAGGTATAAATCTAATTTTTCAGCAAATGCATTATTATAGCCTAATTGTTGCTCATCTATGTAGATAGTCATGATTGCCTCATCTCCTCCACAATCCCATTTTACGGAAATCTCTTTTCCTGCTTCAATTGCTTTAGATATTGCCTCTTTTAATTGACCTTCTGTATTCATTTTTATTTGTTTTTAACCATTTAATTTCTTTTGGATCAGGCGTAAACTGCCACCTTTTAGTCACTCTAAACTGTTCTAAGTAACGCTTTACCGTGCTGTTTTTTGCTATTTGTTTTTGTAAAATAAGTGCCTTTTCCAAACCCAGTAATTCCTGACAAAGATACAAGCCAAAATCACTCGTCGTAATCAATAAGGAAGATTTTAGATTAGACATGATTAATGGTTTAAATACGAATGCTTTCAATTCCTCATCTTTTATGTTGACGGATGTTACTAATTTACTCAGTTCCTCATCGTTATCTTCTAGCCAGTCATTCAAACTTGGAACATAACCATTCAAATCTTCTTTTATATGTTCAATCGCAATATCTCTAACTAAAACTACGGCTTTATCAGCATTCTGAATAACATCTCCAAATTTATCAATTGTCACAGCAACTCCATATAAATTATGTAACAACAACCTATGCTTAAAATGACAATAAAATAGTTTACTACTGTCTATAAATTTATGTATCTGAAAATAATCTTCTTCTATTCCTCCAAACTTTCTGACAGATAATCGGCTGTGATCCCAAATATTCATTTTGATTTTTTTGTTGTTAAACTAGGGTGTGGCTTTCGAGTTGGAAGATTGAAAGGTCGGCGAAATTGTATTTTAAGCTTCTTGTAAACTTGGAATATCGAAAAGATCAGCTTTAGGATTTTCCGATGTTTTAAATAGGGAGATTTTTTGCTAATAATAGCGATAATAATATTTGTATCAATGACTACTTTTACGGCGGTTGTGTTCATTTGTCCAGTTTATCATGTCTTCTTTAGTTAACTGTTTTTCTTCCCATACTTTATCCATTTCCTCTGTAGCTTTATCTGCGAAATACTGGACAAGCATCCATTTTATTTCCAATAGCTGTTTGTCTGAAACGCCATTTGCGTAGAGTTTTAATAACTCTATTTGCAGATTACTTAACACTGGCTGATTTGTGATCATTTTTATCTCTTTTATTAAAAATTTTAGGGCAATTTCAAACAAAACTATAACGATTCGTTTGTCAGTATTCCATTCCTTCCACAACAAATATAAGAATTGAATGGTTCCTGAACAATGTTATTGTAAAAGTATAATTCGTTGATTTATGTTTGAAAAATGGTCGAAATGTTGTTACTCATTTATATTTTTTCCCGACTCGATTGATTGTTATTTTTCTTTAAATCTCATTAGCTATATTATAGAATATTTGCCCCCAATTTAAAGGTCGTTTGATTTTTTTGGAATATTTAATCTTCCCTTTTTTCTTTCCAAGCCGTACTATGATTATTTCTTTTTCAGGAAAAATGTAAATATAGTTTCCAAGTAAACCGCTTGTCAGAGCATCTTTTCTTGGATACCACTTATAGTATTTTGCATTTTTATCCTTTTTAGTTAAATATTCGTCATTTTCGATTTCTTCATATCCTTGAGTATGCCACCACATATAACTATAATCCCAGTATTCTGAACCTTCTAATGGAAAGATACTTTTTTGTACCCAACTTTTTGGAATTATCTGTTCCCCCTCCCAATTACCATGCTGTAAGTATAATTTTCCAAATTTTGCTAAATCAATTGCAGTTGCATTTAAACAACAGTATGCTTTAGTCATGTTCAATTTTTTATCTGCAATAGCCCAACTTGCATCATTTTCACTTCCTATTTTTGACCAAATTTCTTCTTCAAAGTATTCAGCCAAGTTTTTATTAGTTGCTCTTTCTATTATGAATCCTAGCAATTGGGCATTCAAATCAGTATACTCAAATTTTTCTCCTACTTCATATTTTTTGTAAAATAAGTCATCGGAAAATAATCGTTTTCTAAGGTCAGTTGCATAATAATATCTTGCAGAACCTCTATTCAAATTGAAATCACCTTTAATATTTATTCCGATTCCAGAATTCATATTTAGTAAATGCTCAATTGTAACCTCTTTGAAAATTTCATTATCTAATTCAGGAATATAATCGAGCACTTTTGATTCAATACTTTTAATAAATCCATCTTTTATGGCGATTCCTGCTAACGCACTTGTAAATGATTTAGCACTTGAAAAAATTGGAATTTGTCTTGTTGATTCACTTCCATTAAAATAATGCTCATTCAAGATTGTATCTTTATGAACAATAATAAATGCAAGCGTTCCTGATTGCTCAAAAAACGATTCATCATACTTTTTTGCCTCTAATTTGTCCTTAATTATTGCTTTTCGATTGGAATCGGCAATTTTAAACTTATAAGCTTTATTGCTCTTTTCTACTTCATATTTAGGTAGTCTTTTTGAATCTTTATAATCAGGTTTCCACCATAAAATTGCTCTTGGTATATGGCATGAAAAAAATTGTAAGAGTAAGATCAAAATTAATATTAGTTTCCAATGTTTCATTTTTTGTAACTATTTACCACCCCATGAATGCTGATTATCAATCAGTTATGATTTTTCGACCGAAAAGTCAAAAAACATACATTCTGGTTTTCAATATTTTACGAATTTTTTATTTTTTAAAATGAAAATTTAAAAAATTGCAAAACGTTAATAATCAATTAGTTAAAGGGGTGGTAAATAGTTACCATTTTTTCTTTTTTCTGATAGTAGGACTTTGCCATATTACCACCTAGGTAACACTACACTTAAGATCTAAAAATAAAAAAATCCTAACACTACACACGTATAACCTTAGGATTTTTTTAAATATTAATTACAAATCAATCCTTACAAACTCCCCCCCTTAACCACTTCCACCCATTCCCCAGGCGTCCGAGCATTAATCGTATTATCATACATCGCCGAACAACTCACCGTCGGCAAATAATACCGCCCTTCATAAGCCGCATTTAGCTGAATCGTATACGTCTGCGAAACCTTTCGATTGATATCAAAATAGCTGTATACTCGATCATCTCGAATGTCTTGATATTCTGGTTTATTGGAATTAGAAAAGCGTTCTACATTCGTCATTCGGGTGTTTAAAATCTCCCAGCCAGCCGGAAAAACTTGGGTCAATGCCATTTCTTCGTAGCGGATACCACGAGTCCCAGGGTTCGTGACCGTGACTTGGGCTACAAAATCGGTGCCTTGTTCTAAGCGGCTGACATCTACAGCACTGCCGTCATTGTTCAGATACTTGACGGACATCTTTAGGTTTTGGGATTTGGCAGTTTGATCGCCAATTAAGGGTTGACCAGTATTGATTAGGTTGACGTATAGAATACTTTCACTCTTATTGGTCAAATTCACCGACTTATCTGGATTGCCGTCCACAGGTACTTCTACATTCATAATTGGGGTACTTGACCCTGCATTGACCATTGCCGCATTTCCTACTTGATAGGCAAATTTGAATTGTTTGTCAACCGCTGTATTTCCAACAAATTTCCCAATCGCTAATAGTGCATAACCAATCGTTTGAGTATTATACCAATTCCCTTCACTCAGTCTTTTTGATAGATTTTTAGCAATATTACCTGCCTTTTCCTTTTGCTTCATCGTCACTAAAGTCTCCAAAATCATTGCCTGATCTCGCATAGCAGAACCATAGGTATAACTCAACTCTCGATAATCTTTGACCGTAGTGGATAGTGGATTAATCAAAGCTTCTGCTACCTCACTTTTCCCAATTAGCGCATAAGCAGCAGCCAATCTCCACTTCGCTTGTTGCGAGATTTTGCTGTTTTCTCGGAGTCGATTCATCGATCCAATGTCTGCCGAACCTGCAAGGGCTAAAGTATACAATCGGTAGGCTTGGGATAAGCCTTTATTATAACGATCATCGCCATAATTCCAATTCTTCGCTTGTTTTTTCTGGTATTTTTTCCAACCATTTAGCAAACCAGTAGGAATGGCATAGCCCAATTTTTCAGCTTCCAACAAAAAATGTCCTGCATAATTAGTCCCCCACTTGCTGACATAGCGATCACCAGGCCAATAGCCAAATCCGCCATTAGCCGTTTGAAAACGTTGAAATTTTCTGATAGCATCTCTAATATTTCTATCAATTCGATTTTTTTGTTCGCCATCTACTTCCATCAATTTGGTAACGAATAATTGTGGAAAAGCTGCCGACGTCGTTTGTTCGATACAGCCATGCGGATAACGGACCAAATACCTCAATCTTCTACCCAAATCTAAGGGTGGAATATTCGACACCTCCAATACGCCCTCATTGGTTCCTTCTACGCCTACTGCTTCAAAAGCGGTAGCCCAACTTTCTCCTGGTTGTAGGACTTTTTCTTGCACATTTGTAACATAGGGATTAGGGTTTCGGACTTGAATTTCAATTTCCTGATTAGCCGTTTCTCCTGCACCAGTTGCGGATATTTTGAATTTGGCAATCCCTATCCTATCGTGTACTTTGATATTAAAATTGACCAATGCTTCTCCCGGTTTGGCAAAAGAAATGGTCTGACTATTTCCACCTACAATTTCTACCAAATCGCTCGTCTCTTCTATGCTCACTTTTACACTTTTAATCTTATTTTCCATCGCAAAAACGGTCACTGGCAAAGTCAATTCCTCGGTCGGTCCTAATACTCTAGGTAAGGTCGCTAAAACCATCAAAGGCTTGCGGACAGCCGTTGTTTTTTCGCTACTTCCATACGCCCCATTATTCGATGCGACGACCATGGTCCGAACGGAACCAACATAATTGGGTACTTTAATTTGATGCTTTGCCGTCTGTCCTTTTTCCAATAAAAATGGCCCTAAATGCTTGACCACTGGCTTAAAGCGATTGGCTTGTTGATTGTCTTTTGACTTTCGCAATGCGGCATCTCCACCGATTGCCAATACTCGCTCCAATTCACCACCATAAGCTCCTAAAACGTGGTCGTAAACGTCCCAAGTTTTCACCCCTAATGCTTCTCTGGCATAGAAAGTGTTCCAAGGATTTGGCGTATTAAATCGAGTTAAATCTAATAGTCCCTCATCAACCATTGCGATGGTGTAGGCCATTGATTTACCATTGTCTTCGGAGACAGATACTTCTACAACTTGCTCTGGTTCAATGACTTCTGGCATTTTCAATTCTGGATCGAGTCGAGTTGCTTTATCTTCTACATTGATGGGGATGACCCCATATAATCGAATAGGCAGGTCATTTTTTACTTGCGCATGCGGTTGTATCAACGATACATTGGCATAGACCGTTGGTGCCATTGCTTCGGTCGCATAAAAATTGAATTTCGTCTCTCCATCGGTCGTATTTACCCAATAAGATTCTACTATTCTAGAACCGTTTTCTATGGAAATTAAAGCCCGACCTTCTCCACTCGTTGGAATCGTCAATTCTACTTGTTCGCCCACCTCATATTTTTCTTTATCCGCTGCGAAAGCCAACATCGACGCTCCTTCTGGATTGCTATTATTGCCATTACTCCACGGAGAACCTGCATAGAAAATATCGCCTGTACAATGTCCGCTTTGATTATCACAAACACGAACTAAATATCGCCCCCAATCGTCTACTTTCACATTCCAATCAACGACTCCTTTACTATTCGTTGTTAAACTGGCAGTCTTCACAGAACCAAAATGCTTAGCAGAATTATACTGAGAAATATTGTTATTGCTTCTATCCCACCACCATCTCCAATCCATGCGGTATAAGCCTACTTCCAAAGTTCGATTGGCAGCAGGATTTCCGTCTTCATCGACTGCAACCATTTCGATATTTCCACCTTTGTAAATGTCAATTCGTTTTTGCCCCCACTTATTTTTCTTAATAAAAATCCCTGCATAAGTATCGTACGGACTTTCTTTAAGTGTAAACTGATCGGAACTAAAATCTCCTCCTTTTTCAAAGGCTCGGATACTAAAACTACTCGCCAACATACCTGGGAATTGAGTCCCCAAATTTCTTTTAATCGAAACATTCGTCTTCCCATCATCATTCACTTTTCCATCAAAAACAACCTGTGGTTCTGCCGAAAACGTTCTCGCTGGATCATCAAATACGTATTCTTTATAATTTTTAAAAGTAGTATTGACCGCTCGAACTTGTTTTTCGATTTTTACTGCTACATTTTGCGCTGGCGCACCGTGCAACCAATTGACCCGCAAATCTGCCTTCAAATTGTCGTCCGAGGCTCTAATTTCTTCCCTTCCTAACTCCATTTTTATTTTCAAACGGTTTGGTTTGACCGTTTCTACTCGCACACTTTTTGTAAAGGTTGCCCCACCTACTTTCACCTTTGCCAACCAGTTTCCAGTCGGCGCGGTCGTATTCGTTGCCAATGCCAACGGATAGACATTATTAATATTCTCGGAACTGGTCCACTGATGTTGAATCTGACCTTTAGGATCTGCCAATTCAAAACTAATTGGATGACCAGCAGGCAAAGTGCCTTGTTTGTCTTCCAATACGAAATTCAAATAAATAGAATCTCCAGGTCGCCATACGCCTCTTTCGCCGTAGATGTACCCTTTCAACCCTTTTTGAGCGACCGTACCTTCCACATCATATCGACTGAGCGATAAAGCATGACCATCCAACATTTTCAAATATCCTTTTTGATTGCCTTTAGTGGCAATAACCGCAAAAGGTGTTCTTTCTAAAGTAGTGTTGACCATTCCTCCTCCGTCACTCGTCGTAGTTTTAATCAGTTGTTGCTGATAATCGTAAAATTCAACCGTGGCTTCCGTCATTGGGTTTGTCGATTTTAAGTCCGCCAATGCGACCATTACCGATTTATCCTTTCCACTTTTCGCAATAATTCCTATGTCTGATGCCAGCACATTTCTTCTCACAAATCGACTGTCATTGAAATAAGCTGGAAAGCATGGATTTTCTCGATGGCTATATTCATATCCCTCATAATAGCCGTCAATTCCATAGTAACTATTCCCCATAATACTGACAAATTCATTTCCATCAAGGGTATTTTCCATGACCGTCAAATCCTCTGTTTCCTCCGTTTCTCCACCACATTTATAAAGCGAATAAGTAGGTCTAAATCCGATTCTAATCTGATAAATGGCATAGGGGTCATCATCAATTAATTTTGCTAAATCTACCGCATAGCGAGACATCAAATAAGGATCAGCACTTGGGTCTAAGTCCGCTAAATTGACCTTTTCTTGGAGAATGATTCGCCCAACTCTCTCCAAATTATAGCCTCCACTTATTGAGTTTGTTTGCAAAAATTGCAGAATATTATCGTCAAATATTTTAAGCACTTCAATATCTACCGCCTTCAAACTTACTGCCTCAAATGGAAAAATTAAGCCATTAGAATTTGGCATAATTGCCCCCATTCCTGCCAACCGTAGTGCAGGTTTTGCGTCAGAAATAGCCACCTGCCATTCACTCTTTTTCGACATTTTCAAGCCATTGACGTTCTTGATGCCTTGTAAAACCGTTATTTTTCGCTCCCCCGTAATTCTAGTAGTCGGATATACTTTCAAGTTATTTCCATCAATCACAAATTTTAGGCGACCATTATAATCTGACACTTGCACTAAGCCTTTTAGCTCTTGACTTTTCTGCAAAGGGTCTGTAAAATTTACGGTAATATGTGGATCACCCGCCTGATCTGCTTCCGCCCAATTCACCTTGAATTCACTCAACGAAGGCACTTCTATCGTTCTAGTTTTCTGTGTGGCAACGCCGACAGGTTTACCATTCAATTTCAGGGCTACTTCCGATACGTTACCCCCTCTGGCAATCCCTTCTATGATAAATTCGTGGCGTTTATTTCCATCGTTATGTTGCCAGCTAATTGGTAATGCTTTTCCACCTTGCGTTGCAATTAGCCCTTTTTCTACTAATTCGGCATCTGCAATATCTCCTGTTAAAATTTCTCCGCGCAGTTCTTGCACTTTTAAGTCATCCAAATTACTCGTTCTCAGTCCTTCTACCTTCAAATCAAAATTCAACGGACGTGTTCTAAATGGCATTTCGAAAACTTTGGCTTTGCTCGGCACATCGTCAAAAATTTTACTTAACCTAACCGTAAACATATACTCCTCATTAGAAGTCAAATAGGTTTCTGGTTCAAATAAAATGGTTCGATTGTCCTCCCAAATAGCTTTCCCTGCTACCTTGGGTTCAAAATCATACAATTGCTTTTCAACTTCCTTTCCTACCTCCGTCAAAGCAACAGCATCTTTCGTAAATCGAACTCGGATCGGCGTTGATTTAGATACCACTCCCGACGTGTAAGCGTACACATAGGAACTCACCTCCGCTACTGATTTTACAGTCGTCGGTTGATTGTCTTTACAGCCTTGAATAATGAAAAGTAGAACAACGAAGAAGGTAAAATACTTAATGGAAATACCAGTTGATTTCTGCATAGTTGGTTGGTTATTTTTATAATGGGGTTGGTTATTTCATACAATGCCGTAGTCCACGACAATTGTTATTTGGTTCAGTTTTTTTGTAAAACGATTTGTGCTGAAAAAAAGTATTTGTTCTGGTAAGGTTTGTCAAATTGTAGCATCAGCAAGTTAATAAGTATTCAGCCGATTCAAAAGAAAATCTATGGATATTGGTGATTATTTGAAAGAAAAAAAAAGTTGAAAAATTGCTGAGTCAACATCCAGATCCGTTGTCCTTCATTTATCAATTGTATAAGAAATGTACAATGGAATAACTCGTTTCACTATTTTAGGGTGCATTTCATTTTTTCACTTTTTTTATTAAACCCATCCTTTATGCTACCCCGTCCGTTTTGCAGGTCAGAAGCTTACACTTCTTCATCCTTAAAAAGGAAGGAATGGCGAAAAAATGAAATGCACCCCTATTTTACTGACGCAATAAATTAATTTCCTATTATCCCAATTCCTTAACAGTCTAATTTTCAAGAAACACTTAATTTTGCCAAATGAAAAAGACTTTCTACACCTTCTTTTTTTGCTTGTCGCAAATATTTCTATTTGGGCAATTTCCACCTGCAGCAGATCAACTAGGTACAACTGCCATTCATCAAGATTCTTCTATTTTTGTAAATTGGGCAAAAACGGCAATTATTGAAAGAGGGCAGCAGAATATATCCGACGACTCTTTAAATTATGCAGAGGTAGGCGAGTCAAATTTTGCTTTAGGAATTGCTGATAATCAAACTGTTAGCCTTGGAGATAATGGTTCTGCCATACTCACTTTTGATCCGCCTATTACGAATGGCGAAGGGGCTGATTTTGCTGTTTTTGAAAATGGTTTTCCCACCCAAGGTGGTTATTTTTTAGAATTGGCTTTTGTAGAAGTTAGTTGTGATGGTCAAAATTTTGTGCGTTTTCCTGCGACCTCTCTGACCGATACTTCCGTACAATTATCAACTTTCGACTTGGTCAATCCTACTGAAATTAATAATCTAGCTGGCAAATATGTTGGTGGATTTGGCACCCCTTTCGACCTAGCAGAATTGGCCAATATGCCGAATCTAGATATTTCTAAAATAAGCCATATAAAAATTGTAGATGTCATTGGTAGTATCGAGGATAGTTTAGCCACCTTTGACTCGGAAGGTCGAGCAATCAATGATCCTTTTCCCACCCCTTTTCCTTCAGGTGGATTTGATTTGGATGCAGTCGGAGTAATTCATCAGAAAATGATTACTGCTACTTCAATGGTAGATTTAGATCATTCGCTACTACTCTACCCTAACCCTTTAAAAGTAGGTCAAAATCTAAATCTGCAATTGACCAATGCTAATTTTTCCAATTATCAAATAGAACTCTTTTCTACCAATGGTATTTTACTTTGGAGTACAGAAATGAAATCAACCCAGCTTATTTTGCCATTTACCAATTATCCTAAAGGTATTTACTTCCTAAAAATCAGTAATAATGAACAGTCGATTGTTAAAAAAATTGTGGCTAACTGGTAGCACAGCGATTAAGTTCTATTTAGCCAATTTTAAAGTGTTAAAGTTTTTATTAAAAAGTAAAGATTGTATGATGCTTTTTCCCCCTTTGAAGGGGGGCGGGGGGATGTCATGTTCGTATATGATAGAAGAATTGGAATTTACACATACAACATCCCCCTTACCCCCTTCAAAAGGGGGAATTGGTTCCTGCAAATTAAAAAATTCAGGTAAAAATGTTAACATTTCTTCTCTTTGTGAAACAGAACTTAACAACCATGCCCACCAAAAGGGGATAACCTCTTACATAAAACCTACTTTGGGTATAAATTTAATTTCACCATTTTCATTGAAAACCTCTTTATCCAATCTTACTCTACTAGTTTCTCTATTGGTCATTTTAGCCAGCTGCGGAGACGATAAAATAGTTGGTCCTACCCCAACAGAAGAAGCAATAGTCGCTTTCCCCAAAGGCGTATTTATTAGCAACGAAGGGGCTTTTAATAATGGCAATGCCTCCGTTTCTTTCTATGATTTGACAACTCAGACCCTCCAAGAGAAAATTTATGAAAGTAGAAATAATCGACCACTAGGTGATGTCTTGCAAAGTATGACTTTTGATGGCAAAAAGGCCTATTTGATCGTTAATAATTCTAGTAAAGTAGAAATCGTTCGGACAGCAGATTTTAAAGCACTTCGAACGATTGAAGATTTGACTTCTCCTCGATATTTGCAAGTAATTGACGAAACAACGGCTTATGTATCAGACCTTTACCAAAATGCGATTTCTATTATTGATTTAAATACAGATACAGAAAAAGAGAAAATTGAAATTGGCAGTTGGTCCGAACAAATGGTCAAAATTGGCAATCAAGTATTTGTTACGCAACCTAGTTTATTCAATCAAAAATCAAGTAATCAGCTTTTTGTCATCAATACTAATTCTAATGAAATCACAGATAGTATTACTGTTGGTTATAACCCTATCGCTATGGTTCTAGACAGAAATAATCGAATCTGGGTCATGTGCAATGGGGACTTTGATGATCCTAATAAATTAGGTGGTTTGTATAAAATCAATCCTTCAAATATGGAAGTCGAAACGGCGCTCCCTTTTGCAGATAATGCGGTTAGCTTCGCCCCTCGATTTGCCATTAATGGTACTAAAGATCAACTTTACTTTTTGAAACTGGATGTTTTCAATATACCCATTGATGCGACTTCCCTACCCACAACTCCTTTGATTCAAGCAAATGGTAGAGATTTGTATGGATTGGGTGTAAACCCTGAAACGAATAATATTTTTGTGGGGGATTCTGGTAATTTTGTGCAGCGTGGGTCGGTCACTATTCATGATGCGACTGGACGGGAATTGAGTTCTTTTAAGGCAGGTGTTGGGGTGAATGGGTTTTATTTTCAGTAAAAATAAGTAGCTATTAGCCAACTAGACTTACCATTCATTTTTTCTACCATTTAGACATTTAAGTTCATTTAGAACACAACTTAAATGCACTTAAATATCTCAATGGTAAAAAATAAGTGTAATTAGTTCCTTCTATGGTTTGTTTAAGCTGCAATTTTCTACAATTAATAATGAAGTATTTGTACTAAAAAAGGCTTAAATCGGGTGATTCAAGCCTTTTTTATACTCGCTGTAATTGCTCTTCTTATCTCAGCAAGGTAACGTTACCTTTTAATACTTCGACAATATTATCATCATATACTACCTCAATCGCATATACATAAACACCTGCTGGATACCTAAAGCTTCCAAGCTCCGTAATGGAAGCATTATCTGTACCATCCCAACCTGGAATCATGGATGGCATGTCAATTGCTGGCGATAAATCATTAGCTGTAAAATCATAAGTTCCACTGAAAGAATAAACTTCTTTACCCCATCTATTAAAAATCTGATAAGCTCGAACCCCTTTAATTTCTCTACAAGAACTTACGCCATTTAAAGGGAATGGATTTACTCTGAAAATATCATTAATATTGGTCGTATTATCATTGTCTGGTGTAAATACATTAGGTACAAATATTGGCTCTTCATCACTATTTCCTCCTGAGAAACTAACAGTAACATCTTTCGTTCCTGATGTTGCACCAGGACAACCAGCAGCATCTGGAACAGAAACTGTTACTTGGTAAGTACCCTCTGTCGCATATTTATGTGTTAGTTCTGTCGTTTCTGCTGAACCATCACCATAATCAATTGTATAACCAGCAGGGAAGTCACCCCCAACTGACGAAACTTGTGCTCTCAAACAACCGCCTGTCTGTGGACTTACTTCAAAATCAAACCCTCCAACTTGAATTTGCGCTTCTTTGGAATCACTACATCCTGTCGCTCCTTCATAATTTATTTTAACTGGAGCAGTTCCTCCTGTTGGTAATCTAGTAATAGTGATAGTTACCTCAGGATCATTTGCACCAAAGGTATTTCCTTCAAACTCCCAGGAATAATTTGATACATTTTGAGGGTCTACGATGGAAGCAGTAAATTGATCGCCTACACAAAAAGAAGTGCCTGACAAAGCTATTTCTGCGGTGGGGCCTTGCTCAAAAGTAAATGTCCGAGCGACATTATCGTTACAACCAAAAGCAGTAGCAACCGATA
>CALDTJ010000466.1 GCA_937924145.1 uncultured Saprospiraceae bacterium | reverse complement strand
TTGTTTGGTCTTATCAAGCGGGTCTGTTTGCAACTCTTGATCAATAATAGATTCGTTGTTTTCCATAATATTGCTGGTTTAGTTATTAGAGAAAGGTTTTGTTTAGTAACGACGAAATAATAAGTTGGACATCTGGACGAGGTTATTTTGGTTCTAGTTTTTCTTTAAAAGAAGGAGTATCGTTGATACTATGACTGATTTTAAAGGAAAAATAGGAGCAAAAGAATCCGTCCTAGATGTTCAAGTTATTGTTTTGCCGTTACTTAGTCGCTTAAGGTATTAAAAAAAAGAGGAAGGAAGGGTATTGTTTGGACAAATACTTGGAATTCGAAGATAAAACGAAGAAGAAGGTAGAGAAATTAACTTGAAATAGGCACTATAGTTCTCAATTAACGGGAGGTGTTTTCATTTTAATTAAAAATTTTCATTAGACTTTGTTTTGAAGTGATTTAGTCTTTCCAGCACTGCAGTGCTACGGTACCGACACAGATGGGCAGGTAGGCAAAAAAAGGGCGATATTTCTAGTCTCAGACTAGAAATCCATATTTGCTGGTCTCCTGACCAGCGTTGTCGTCAGGAGACGACTTTAATATGAGGTTCAAGCCCGCCTGAATGCTTGCGGGCAGGTCTGGTGCCGATAGCTATCAGCATGAACCACCGAAACCGCATTTACCCATCTGTGTCGGTATGGTAGCACTGCAGTGCTGGAAATACTTGCGTACGAAAAAACTAGAATTTTCACTATTAAATCACCGATTAAATCGAATAGACTTCACTTGATCCATAATTCGATCATATAGACTCTTACGGTCTACGATTACTTCTCCGACACCGAGCATCAAAGGAGACAATTGGAAGGTATCATTATAGGTAGAAATCAGACTATCAAAACCGACTTGTACATTGTAATGATTGTCAAAAGGTACTTTAGAAATATCAGTTACTTGCCCTTTTAAAACACCAAATTCCATGAAGGGGTAGTTGTTTAACTTGACATAAACTTCCAAACTATCTTTTACTTTGGATGCACCTTCAAAAGGCAATTGCAAAAGTCCAAAGTAGTGTTCTTCTTTATTGGGTAAAAGGCTAAAGACTTTTTCGGAACTAGCGACGAATCTATAGTCGTTTAGATAGTCCTTATGGAGCACAATCCCATCAATATTAGCTTTTAAAATGTATTTTAATTCCCAATCGTTGATTTCATTCTCTAATAGTTGGAGGGCATCTTTTACCCCATTCGTTAGAGAAAGTTGATTATTTTCGAAGTTGGATACTAACTCAATATTTTTTAATCTCAAAGCTTCTATACTAATATCCAAGTCATTGATACTCGTTTTATTATCTAGGTCAGCAATGGCTTTTTCTATTTCTGCTTGACTAGACAATTCTGCGGCCCTTCTAGAAATAGCCTCTTTTTCATATAACTGTTGATCGTCTGTCGCAATTTTATTAGTCGCAGCAATATCATCTGCTAGGAAACCTGCTTTTTCTAATAAGATTTGCTTTCTATTTTGATAATGTTGAATCTGTAACTTTCTAGATTGAATCAATGCTTGATGTTGATCGGTTTTCAGAAAAGTTTGATGATCTTCCACTGCTTTAATGACGGCTATTAAGGTTGGTTTCAATTCTCCGACTTGTAGGTCTTTTGACATACAAATATCTTTTCCTGTTGCCAAAGGAGGTCTATTTTCTACCTGCAATTTACTTTTCAAGGTAAGCACATCGGCATAATTAGCCGTATTGACAATTCTAGCTAAAGGGGTTCCCGCACGAACAACATTTTCATTCGCTTCCATAATCACAATCTCGCCAGCAGTCTTAGTATAAACGTCCACAGGTGTTGCTTTAGTCGTAATGGTAAGCGGTGCGCTAATCGTATCCTTATATTCTAACAACCAAGCAATAAAAGGCAGTAGCGTCAAGACAAAAATAATGGCTACCGAGCTTTTAACTATTAAACTTCTTGGAAGTTCTTTTTTAATTTGGATGGTTGAGGTCTTATCGTTCATAGTTGCGAGTTGCGAGTTGCGAGTTGCGGATTCGTCATTTATGTAACTCGAATCCCGTAAACTTGCAACTAGTTTATTCCAATCCTTTCCATTGTTTATGGTAGGCTCCTTCTTTTTGAATTAGGGTATCAAAATCTCCTTGTTCGGCAATAACACCATTTTCTATCATCACAATTTGGTCGACGTGTTCAAACAATTTTAATTTATGCGTAGCTGTAATGATCGTTCGACCTGCGAAGTGTTTTTCTATATTTTGAATTACTTTTTTAGCAGTAATATTGTCTAAGGCACTAGTTGGTTCATCCATGATTAGGTAATTGGCATTTTTGTAAATAGCCCTAGCCAATAGGATTCGCTGTACCTGCCCTTTACTAAATTGCTTCCCACCTCTACCCACTAGCGTATCTACCCCTTCTTCTATACTTTCCATTATTTGGTCCAAACAACTCAAATTAATTGCCTCATTCATACGGTCGAAATCAATTTTCGATTGATCCTCTTCCAAGGTAATATTGTAGCGTAAGGAATTGCTAAAAATAAACCCATCTTGGGAAACAAAACTGCAGTTTTCTCGCCAAGTCTTATAGTTAATATGAGGTAGTCTGTGGTCGCCTATTTTTATTTCTCCTTCTTCTGCTTGTAATAGTTTTAAGATAAGCTTAATGATCGTTGATTTTCCACTACCACTTTTTCCAACTAAGGCAATGCTGTTGCCATAAGGCACGCTAAAATTAATTTCCTTGATGGTTGGTACATCTTTGTAGGTAAAGCGAATATTATTAAAAGTAAGGTCTTTTTGATAAGCTATTTGAGGGTAAAAGGCTTCAGGTTCGTATTCCTTTTCTGATTTTTTAAAGACGTCTGAAATTCTACCTAAACTCAACTTAGCATCTTGCCAGTCTTGTACAAACTGCATGATGTCGGTAGTTGGTTTTGTCAATTGACCTAGGATATATTGAATAGCCAGCATCGCCCCCAAAGTCATAGTCCCTTCAATGACAGACATTGCAGCAAAAAAGAGAATGAAAATATCTCGAAGTTGACCGATGATTAAATTAAACCCTTGGTAAGTCTGATAAATTTTAAGAATCTCTAGTCGATTTTGAGCAAATTGATCTTGGATCTCGTGCCACTGATTGACCTTATATGTTTCTAAGTTATTTACTTTGATATCGATTAAACCTTCCAATACTTCCATTAGATGACTTCTCATCTTAGATCCAACTACGAATCGACGATTATCAATTTTTTCTCGGTATCTTAGGAAGAAAAAATCCCAAAGAATGACCATTAGAAAAGAAGCTAAGAAGACTAAAGCTATTTTCCAACTGAAAATAAACATCACTAAGCCAAAGACAAAAATCTTAAAAATGGCACTGATAAAATTGACGGAGCTACTAGTCAGAAAAGTCTCAATCCTAAGATTATCATTGATATGCTGAATGAGATCTCCTTGTTTTTTATTACTAAAGAATAAATATTTTTTAAAAAGAAGATTATGAAGGTAAGCGTTGACTAATTTGATGTTGATTCTAATCCCCATGTGGCGTAAGAGCCACAGTCGTAAAAAGTCTGAAACGACAATGCCGAGAAAAAGAAAAAGTTGACCAAGTAGCAATAGGTAGATAAAATCAATATCCTGATGATTGATGCCTTGATCTACGAGTGCTTGCGTTAAAAAAGGGAAGATTAATTCAAAAAGAACCCACAGTAGTTGGAGTGCCAATACTTGGAATACAGCGGTTTTATACTTGAATAACTGTTGGTATAATCCACTAAATGTAGAGATATTTTCTGAAGAATCGTTCATTAAGTTTTTAACGCGTTTAGAGAGAAAGAAATATAATTTTAATTCATGTAAATATACTACTAATATCTCTCTACAATCTCACAAAAATACTAAAACTATGGGAACTTATTGGTATCTTTTGTACAGAAAGTCATTTAATTGCATTTACTTATAACAAAATAAATACAAATGAAGTTTGAGTAGGAGGACTCAATAATTAAGAGTAATAGTAAGGGTATCAATTGACTACGTATTAATTAAACGATAACTTGTGTTAAATTCGATTAGTACTATTTTATCATTTATCAATTATATATCATCTAAATTTCTTCAATAATTGATTGACCACTACCTGAAATACCACTAGTCCATTCCCAAGATTCATGTAATCTAATTTTTCCGTCAGGAAGAATCTCAGGTTTAGAGACACAAACACCTGCTCTAAACTCATTATTTAAGTTATAATGTTGATAACTCATTTGAATTGTTCCATCGGGTTCGACCTCTCCTAAAAGATTACCTTCTCGGATATTGCCCCCTTCATAGCGGGCGCTAATAACAGAACCATTTTGTTGATAATAGAATGTGGTTTCTTCCGAAACTTCACCACTACTTGTATTGCTGACAGAGCGAAATCGCTTGTCATGGTAGGACCATGCGGGTGTGTGCTGCATTGTGAGTATGTGTGTAAGTAAAATCATAACAAATACAATAAGTATACCTATCGTTTCGGATAGGTGGCCAAATTGGATTTGTAAGGGAAATTTTACTAGTGTTCTGGTGAAAGAAAAAAGAAATCCCATAATTGCGCATGCAAATTATGGGATTAATTCCTGTAAATATTTTTAAAAAATAGCAATTAGGGAATCCCCTAGAATTAAAATTTAGTGCTATTTAATTTAGTCAGTTATTATTTTGTTCTGATGTTTCACTATTTAATTATAGCAAAATAATCAAGTTGGATTTGTGTAAGTAAGGTCAAAGATAAAAAATCTGTTGTTGATAACAAAGTGAGTATAAGGACTTAATCTCAGAAATGTCTACTAATAGCATAGTTTGTATATTTTAAAATAGTTAACTGTATATAATTGAAAATCAATGTTTAGCTAGGATTTTAGCTAGTCGGCAGCAGGTTGATAATTTTTAAAAGTCAGAAGTTAGGCCAAAAAATAAATTCTTCTGTCAGAAGTCAGAGGTGAAGAGTTGACCACGTCGAAAGTCTGACCTCTGACAGTGTCGAAGAGAACGGTCTGACTTCTAACGTCTTTTATTTATCCGTTTTTGTGCAGATTATTTTTTTCAACTCTCTTAAAAAAGAAAATGAAATTTGTATAGTTACTTAAATCTATGTAATTTTAGCCTAGTTGTAGATTCAGTAACAACGAATAGACATTTTTAAAATTTGTCTTTTGTGACTTGCTAAACAGCAAAAATTACTATGAGAAAAACATTAATATTAGGAATAGGCCTCCTAACAGCTCTACTATTTATTCTTCCTGTGCGTTATTTATATGTTTGTAAAATCATGAATAATTGCGCACCAATAGAAGTCGAAAGCCCTGCTCGATCTTTTACACTTTCATTAATGGATGGAGATTCTGTTATTCTGAAAGGCTACGAACAATTAGCTTTTGCTAATGGAACGGTTGCGCCAGATTTAACAGTGAATAATCAAGACTTTTTAGATAAGGTCGCTACCTATATCAAGGCCAATCCGAGTAAAAATTTAACAATTACTGGTTTAAGTAGAAAATCTGAAGAAGGTGCTAGTTTCGGCATGTTTGAAAATTTAGGAGTGGCTCGTGCCAATGCTATAAGAGATTTTTTAGTACAACGAGGCATTAATGTAGATCGAATTTCTTTGGACCATTCAACTATTGCAGGAGAGAATTTGACAGAACCTGTAAAATTCGAACTTTTCGAGCCAAGACCTGATGACTATAATGAGGAAGGTGGATTGGTGAAGGCTCAGTTTCGTTTTGATAATATGACTTTTTCAGATGCGAATTTTGAATTTAACTCTGATGTTTTTAAACCGGGAAGTGCTTTCAATATTTGGGCAGATTCAGTAACCACTTATTTTGAACTAAACCCAACGCAATCTTTGAATATTATCGGACACACCGACAATATTGGGAAAGTTCAATATAATGAAGATTTGGGCTTACGTAGAGCACAATCTGCCAAGGCTTTCTTCGAAAAAGAAGGGGTGGAAGTACCCATAAAAACAGCAACTAGAGGTGAAAAATCGCCTATTGCACCGAATACTACGGCAGCAGGAAGGCAAAAAAATAGACGAGTTAATTTTGTGATAAAATAGACTAGATGACTGGTTACTAGTTGCTAGTTGCTAGTTTCGCTTGCAACCAGCAACTAGCAACCAGCAACTAGCAACCAGCAACCAGCAACAATTTAAAAACTACACAACCTACATAATAAATTACTATGGATTCTATTACAACGAATTTTTCAGAGTTATTAGCAGCATTTTCTTCGGAAGATAGCGTAACGATATTGACCGCTTTCTTTTTCACTTGGTTGATTGGTTGGTTGATGCGTTATTTTTGGGACAGATCAAAGATTCGAGCATTAAGATCGAGTCTTGAAAAAAGCGAGCAAGAAAAAATCCATTTTAAGGGGCAATGGGAAAAATTGAAAGATCAATATGCATTGCAAGAGGCAGATTTGAAAAAAGCGAATTTAGAATTGGCAGACAAAACTAAGAATTTGGAAGCAGCGGATGCAGAAAAGCGAACACTGAATTCTAGATTAAATGCCACATTGGTAGATTTAGATAAGTCAAGAGAAGAATTCCAAGAGACCTCTAGTCGAATGGAAGACTTGAATGACCAAATACTTGGATTGCGAACTAAGAACTCGCAAATGAGTATAGAGTTGGAGCAAAAAGGTGCAGCAGCAGGTCAATACGCTATCAGCCAAGACACCTCGCAATATGACAACTTGATGTCGGAAAATACAATTCTAAAGAACAGTATCTCAGATCTAAAAGCTAAGCTAAGCGCAGAGGGCACTGCGGGGGCTACTGTCAGAATTACGGAATTAGAAAGTGAGAATGAGGCACTTAAGACTCAGTTAGCAGCAGCACCGACCACAACAGAAGGGACTTCAGAAAAATCACCAGAAGTTGAAGATTATGTAGCAGAAATAGCTCAACTAGAATCGGGCAATGAGGCGTTGAATATGAGTGTACATACTTTAATGACTGAAAATGAAGAGCTATTAAACAGTGCGGAGCAAATCACTCAATACGAGGCAGGCAATCAAGTTTTACAAGCAACTATTACAGACTTGATAGAGCAAAATGAGGCATTGGAACAAAAGTTAGCGGATAAAGGAAATAATCAAGTGGAGTGGGCAGTTGGGGCGGATGGAGCTAACCTTGAAGATAAGGAGGAAGAAACAGAAGAATTGGATGTAGAAGCTGCGAAAGGAAAATTAAGAGCAGCAATCGGTGACCAAATAGCAATGGCTAGTTCGGAAGAAAGAGATGATCTCAAACAGATCAATGGAATCGGACCGTTCATAGAAGAGAAGTTAAATGACCTAGGGATTTACACTTTTGAGCAAGTCAGTCAATTAGATGAAGAAATGGTAGGAACTTTAACGACGGCGATTGAATTTTTCCCTGGTAGAATAGATCGAGACGACTGGGTAGGCCAAGCAGATCGCTTGTTTTACACAAAAGGAAATACGCCACAAGAGATGACCAATACGACTGCTAAAATCACTACTAGAAGATATGCTACTGCTACAGAAAAAATTGAAGTGAATGGATTGGCGGCAGTTTCTAGAGGTAGTAGAGTGACAAGTACTAAGCCTGACGATTTAAAGAAAATTGAAGGAATCGGACCTAAGATTTCGGGTATCTTAAATGAAGCAGGTATTTATACTTTTGCCAATTTATCACAAACGCCAGTCGATAGGCTAAAAGGTATTTTAGCAGATGCAGGTAATCGTTACAAAATGCATGATCCTTCATCTTGGCCAAAACAAGCAGCTTTAGCAGCAGCTGGGGATTGGGATGAATTAAAGAAGCTCCAAGATTATTTGGACGGCGGTAGAGATGTAGCAAAAGGATAAAATTAGTCTTTTTAGCACTTCAAAAAGTGCTAAAACAATCTGAGAATAATTTTCATTATTTAGAATGGCGCACCTGTTATTTAGGTGCGCTTTTTTAGTTGGTATAATTCAGAGAGAAATCATTTCACCGTTCAACTGTTAATTTACCTGTGTATATTTTGAGAATGGCTAAAAAAGAGGTAATTTTAGGCTAGTCTATTACCATCGGGTCCTTATACATTCTTTGTAGGACCAATAACACAATCACTTTGTCGGTATTGTTTTTGCAACCTGATAATGATAAAAAAGAATTTCATTACTGTCTTTTGTTTAGCTATTTATTTTCTACCAACTTAGTTGATGAAAAGAGCTAACTAAAACAAAGTGACGAATTTATTTTTTGTTTAGCAAATAACAAACTTCTCAAAATTACATCCCCCTTTTTAAGTATTAGGTATTGTTTGTATATATAAACAATAACTCACTCTATCATTCTTTTACTATCAGACAAATAGACGTACAACGCTTGCTGAGCTATTAGGAATAACCTAATGGAGCAATGAGTAGTTCTATGACTGTTTAACAGTATTTGTCAAGGAATCACTTTCAAAACCTATTTAACAAATAGCCATTATGAGAAACCTTAAAACTGTACTTTTTCTCTTTTTTGCTGTATGTTGGTCAAGTCTATTTGCCCAACCCTCCTTTTCGCTTTCTCAATCAACGATTGCGTGCGGCGAACAAACTTGTTTGCAGATAACTGCACAAGACTTCACGGATATCTTATCTTTCCAATATTCTATGAATTGGGACGCTACCATTTTAGGAAATGCGAGCGTACAAAATTTTGGAATTGCCGATCTAGGACAACCGAATTTTAATTTGACCTCTCCAGGTATAGCTAGGTTAGGTTGGGATGATCCAAATATTACAGGTGTCACTTTAGCGGATAATACCGTACTTTTTGAACTTTGCTTTGACGAAATTGGTGGTAATACTGCAACCACTAACGTTGAGTTCTCTGGCAATCCTATTGCGATTGAAGTAGTCAATGCCCAAGGCGAAATTTTAAATGCCACCTTTAATGACGGTAGTGTCTCAGTCGATTGTGGAGCAATGAGTGGAGGAGATGGAAATACAGACGGTGGCGAAACAGGAGTAGATGAAATGGAAACCGACGAAGGAAACATGGCAACTGATTTGACTTTTTCAGCTAGTCAAGCAACCGCTAACTGTGGCGAGCAGGTTTGTGTAGATGTTACAGCATCAGGTTTTGCAAATATTTTAGCTTTTCAATATTCGATGAATTGGGATGCTAATTTATTAGGAACAGCAATGGTACAATCTTTTGGGATTGCTGATATGGATGCCAGCCAATTCAACACCACTACTGCGGGAATCTTGCGAGTAGGTTATGATGATTCTAGTTTGCAAGGAGTTACTTTGACAGATAATAGTTTGCTGTTTCAAGTATGTTTTGACGTCGCAGGAGGAACAGTAGGAAATTCCGATATAGACTTTTCAGCTAGTCCAATTCCAATCGAGGTAGCAGATGCGCAAGGAAATATTATTACTGCTACTTTCCAATCGGGTGGAGTAGCGGTCAGTTGTAGTGATGATGGAGGCACAGGAATGGATACGGATACGACTGGAACAGGTGGAGATACAAACAATGACAATACAGATGACAATCCAACAAATATCTCAGATGTTTTAACTTTTAGTATCGGTCAGCAAACGGCTAACTGTGGCGACCAAGTATGCTTGGATGTAATTGCCAATGGTTTTGCAGATATTTCTTCTTTCCAATATTCTTTAAATTGGGATGCTGATTTATTGGGAACAGCAACTGTACAAAATTTTGGATTATCCGATTTAGATGGAAGTCAGTTCAATGCGACAACCGCAGGAATCTTGCGAGTAGGCTATGATGATTCCAGTTTGCAAGGTAGAAGTGTAGCAGATGGAACAGTCTTATATCAATTATGCTTTGATCTTGGAGGAAATGTAGAAGGAACTTCTGCTATTAGTTTTTCCAATACACCAATTGCGATAGAAGTCGTCAATACACAAAGTAATATTGTTGAGCCAACGCTTCAAAATGGGTCGTTGACCGTGAACTGTATTGATGTCATTGAACCAATGGACAGTACGACAATGGACGCTGATACGATGACGGAAATAGTAAATGAGTTGCCTTTAGGTTTCGTCGTTGACTCTGCGGTCGTCAATTGTGGCAACCAAGTTTGTTTAGATGTAAGGGTGCAAGGTTTTACAGACATTACATTCTTCCGATATACACTAGCATGGGATTTCCAAACTTTAAGTACCCAAGAAATTCAGCAAACCAACTTAGATGGTATTCGATTCGGAACAGTGGCGCCAGGAAGTTTTTGGACAGAGTGGAGATCACCAAATGGCCAAGGAGTGACGATAGCCGATAATGACGTAATCTATACGGTTTGTTTTGATCCATTAGGAGAAAGTGAAAGAGTGACGGATGTGGAGTTCACAAGTGTGCCGATTCCAGTGCAAGTAACAGGAGTAGGAAATGCGAATCTAAGACCAAATCTAGAAAATGGATTGGTAGAGGTAACTTGTATACCAGAAGTAATAGATGCCCCAGACTCACTGAGTTTTACCGTCAATAATGGGATGGGAAATTGTGGAGAACAAACTTGTGTAGGAGTTACGGCAGAAGATTTTAATGATATTTTATCTTTCCAATATTCTATTAATTATAATGAAGCTTTAGGAACGGCAAGTGTGCAAAATTTTGGTTTGCCAGGCATGACTGCTAATAATTTTAATACAAGTACTGCTGGTATTATTAGAGTAGGGTGGGACGATGCAAATTTAGAAGGGGTAGATCTAGTGGATGATGTTGTACTTTTTGATATTTGTTTTGATGCAGCAGCGGATTTGTCAGGTGGATTCGAAGTTGATTTTTCAGGTACACCTATTGCCATTGAAGTAGCCGATGCGGGTGGAAATATTATTACCCCTAGTTTATTCGGCGGTGCAGTAAATATCAGTTGTGATGTCACTCCGCCAGTTGATACACCAGATACGCCAGTTGACACCATAATCAATATGGACAATCTACAATTTGGCATTTCGAGTGAAAGTGTTAGTTGTGGTGAGCAAGTGTGTGTAGATGTAACAGCTCGAAATTTTTCAGATATTTTATCTTTCCAATATTCAATCAATTATGATGCGAATGCTTTAGGCAATGCGAGTGTACAACAGTTTAACTTAACAGGTTTAGGTGCAGGTAATTTTAATGTAGAAGCAGGTGGTATTATTAGAGTCGGATGGACAGATCCAAACGTGGTTGGAGTAACGATGGGCGAAGATGCTGTTTTATATCAAATTTGTTTTGATGCAATTGGAAACGAAACAACCAATGCGACTGTCCAATTTTCTGACAATCCATTACCAAGTGAAATCTTAAATGGATCAAGCAATATCATTGACGCTGAATTTAACAATGGAAGCGTAGCCGTTACTTGTGTAATGGTAGAACCACCAGTAGATACCATGCAGAATATTGGAGATGAATTAACTTTTGTCTTATCAAAAACAAGTGGTGATTGTGCGGATCAAGTTTGTATGGAAGTAAGTGTACACAACTTTACGGATGTTATATCTTATCAATATTCTATCAATTGGGATGCAGCGGCACTTGGGCAAGCAACGGTACAAGGATTTAATATGCCAGATTTAGCTGCGAGTAATTTCAATGCCAATACCGCAGGCGTTTTACGAGTGGGTTGGGATGACTCATTCATTACAGGCGTTTCTTTGACGGATGGGCAGGTAATTTACCAAGTATGTTTTGATAATGTCAATCAATCAATAGAAGATTTACCAATTACCTTTTCTGGTAGCCCAACCTCTATCGAAGTGGTTGATGACCAAAGTAATATCATCACTCCTACTTTCATCAATGGTAGTTTAACCGTGACCTGTGGTGATACAGGAGGTGGAGACACTGGAGGCGAAAATCCTACGGGAGGTGATAATACTGGAGAATCTACCAGTGATTTGACTTTTGCTGCTGCAAATATCACTTCCATTTGCGGCGAACAGATGTGTGCAGATGTTACGGTAAAAGGCTTTAACAACGTTTTATCTTTCCAATATTCTATGGTATGGGATGCGGCGACTTTAGGTCGTGCGACGGTACAAGGATTTGGTATTCCAGACATTAATACGAGTAATTTTAATAATAATACCGCAGGAATTTTACGAGTGGGTTGGGACGATTCTTTCATTACGGGAGTATCTTTACCTGACGACCACGTAATTTTCCAAGTATGTTTTGATCCAACAACAACCTCTATTAATAGCTCGGCTGTTAGCTTTTCTGGTACGCCAACGTCGATTGAGGTAATAGATCGAGATGGACAATTATTGGCACCAGCTTTTCAAGAAGGTTCGATTTCTACGAATTGTAACGCAATAGCACCAGTAGATAATGATGGCGACGGATTTACTAGCGATGTGGACTGTGATGATAATAATGCAAGTGTCAATCCAGGCGCAACAGAGATAGCCAATAACGGCATCGACGAAGATTGTAATGGAGCAGATCTAATCGTGGCAGTAGCAGTAGATAATGATGGCGACGGATTTAATAGCGATGTAGACTGTGATGATAACAACGCAAGTGTCAATCCGGGCGCAACAGAGATAGCCAATAACGGCATCGACGAAGATTGTAATGGAGCAGATTTAATCGTTGCAACACCAGTAGATAATGATGGCGATGGATTTACGAGTGATGTAGATTGTGACGATAACAATCCAACAATTTTCCCTGGAGCAACAGAATTTCCAAATAATAATGTGGACGAAGATTGTGATGGAATCGCTTTGTTTATAGATGCCGATAATGATGGTTTCAATTCAAGCATCGACTGTGATGATAATAATCCAAATATTAACGGTAGAGGTATCGAAATTCCAAATAATGGCATCGACGAAAATTGTGACGGCGAAGACTTAGTAACCCTCGTAGATGCAGATAATGATGGATTTACTAGCGATGTAGATTGTGATGATAACAATGCGAGTGTTAATCCAAGTGCCGTAGAAATAGCCAATAACGGCATCGACGAAGATTGTAACGGAGCAGATTTAATCGTTGCAGCACCAGTAGATAATGATGGTGACGGATTTACGAGTGATGTAGATTGTGACGATAACAATCCAACAATTTTCCCTGGAGCAACTGAATTTCCAAATAATAATGTGGATGAAGATTGTGATGGAGTCGCTTTATTTATAGATGCAGATAACGATGGTTTCAATTCAAGTATCGACTGTGATGATAATAATCCAAATATCAATGGTAGAGGTATAGAAATTCCAAACAATGGCATCGACGAAGATTGTGACGGTGAAGATTTGGTAACTACTCAGATCATTGATGCGGATAATGATGGTTTTGCAAGCGATGTAGATTGTGATGATAATAATGCGAACGTTAACCCAGGTGCAACGGAGATAGCGAATAATGGCATCGACGAAGACTGTAACGGAGCAGATTTGATAACAGCAGTAGATGCAGATAATGATGGTTTTGCAAGCGATGTAGATTGTGATGATAATAATGCGAACGTCAACCCAGGTGCAACGGAGATAGCGAATAACGGCATCGACGAAGACTGTAACGGAGCAGATTTAATAACAGCAGTAGATGCAGATAACGATGGTTTTGCAAGCGATGTAGATTGTGATGATAATAATGCGAACGTCAACCCAGGTGCGACAGAAATTCCAAATAATGGGATTGATGAAGACTGTAATGGGGAAGATTTAGTAGAGGCAATAGATGCGGATAATGACGGTTTTGCTGCTGATGTAGATTGTGATGATAATAATGCGAACGTCAACCCAGGAGCGACAGAAATTCCAAATAACGGGATTGATGAAGACTGTAATGGGGAAGATTTAATAACAGCAGTAGATGCAGATAACGATGGTTTTGCAAGCGATGTAGATTGTGATGATACTAATCCGAACGTTAACCCAGGTGCGACAGAAATTCCCAATAATGGGATTGATGAAGACTGTAATGGGGAAGATTTAGTAGAAATGGACGAAAATGCGGTTACTTTTAGTTTATCAGAAGGAACAGCGGCTTGCGGTAGTCAAATTTGTTTAGATGCAAAAGTTCGTAATTTCAATGATTTAATCTCTTTCCAATATTCTTTAAATTGGGATTCTACGAAATTAGGAAACGTAACCACTCAGGATTATAATTTGGAAGGTTTAAATGCTTCTGCATTCTTTACACCAGAAAGTGGGGTGATGAGAGTAAGTTGGTTTGATACCAGAGTAGTTGGTGTATCCGTGGCAGATGATGAAACGATTTTCCAAATCTGTTTTGATGTCATTAGTAACACTTCTGGATCAACAAATATAGCGTTTTCTAGTACCCCAATTCCAGTGGAGATCGTAAACAATGCAGGAGAAGAGGTAATGGCAAACATGATCGATGGTATCGTAACGATTAACAATTGCTCAGGTATATTATTGAGTGATACGTCAACACCAACGATGGATAAAGGTAGTGATCGACCAACTTTACCAACAAAAGTTTCTACCTTTAAAACAACGATTGAAAATACCCTTTTAGGAGAACTAGCGTTATTCCCGAATCCAACGAATGATTTATTAAATATCGTTTTAGAAAGACCATTACAAAAAGATGGGACGATTCGATTGTATGATGTATGGGGACAGTTATTAAGAACGACCACCTTGGCGAAAGGACAACATCAAATGAATCTACAACTAGCTGATTATGCCAAAGGCGTATATTTGATCGAAGTTCAAGAAGGCGAGGCATTCGCTAGAAAGCGAGTGGTTAAGCAGTAATAGCAAGCCTGCTAATTCTATTAAAAATCCTTTTCACTTTCAGAGTGGAAAGGATTTTTTTTGTAATATTGATTATAATTGATTCTTATTCTCTGATGTCACAAGTTTACAAGTTGGCGATATTAAATTGTTGTTGTTTAAAGTGAGCAACCGCTGAAATATTCGGATATTTGCATAATAATTAACAACAAAACGATAAAAATGGGATTAGGCAATAAGTTAAATTTACCTTGGTGGAGAAGTAAATATATCCTTTGGGCTTTTTTAATGTTACCTGGCTTGATGTTCACGATTGGATTAATGAACGGTAGAATGGATTATGAAAAGCTCATGCATGCGACAGGAGAATTTAGTGCGCGATTTTTGATTTTTTCACTTATAGCTACGCCTCTAATCATGCTGCTGCCTAAGTACAAATTTCCCAAATGGCTCAATCGAAATAAACGGTATTTTGGAGTAGCTGCCTTTGCTTATGGCTTGTATCATACCATCGCATATTTAGTAGAAGTGCCAACCAATCAGGTAATGGGAGAATTTTTTGAGGTGGGATTATTGACCGCTTGGATCGCTTTCGCCATCTGGGTTCCTATGACAATCACTAGTACAGATGGTTGGGTCAAACGTTTAAAAGCAACGTGGAAAAAAATCCATAACTGGGGCTACTTGGCTGCCTTACTAGTCTTTCTTCATTGGGCATTTATTCATTATCATTGGAAACCTGCTTTGGTTCACGCTATCCCCGTATTATTACTACAAGGGTATCGCTGGGGGAACGTTTTTTTTGCAAGCAGTAGGTAGGAGGAATATGTATTTTGCGTATTCTTGTAGTACCCAAAATACTTCGGCGACAGAAATCAAGCGCATCAATAATATCCATGGTCATACTCGCAAATATCAGCCATCAGAGTCAAGCATTACTTGGTCCTTTTGCTTTCATACCTGTTCGATAAGTCTATAGGAAAATAGTTAACTTGATTAATTAGTAAATTCTTACTTTTTTTGCAAAAATTGTTAATTAAACTAACTTCATCACCCTTAACTAATATTCATGACTTCAGATGATTTCTCCGAACTTCTCATGCTTATTACTAAACTTAGAGTGACCGCCGAAAAAGCGGCTAATACCAACCCTATTTTTAAAAAGTATCACCAAGCTTCCATACCTCTTTTAACGGAACTTCCTGAACATATCTTTGCTTTAAAACATGCTCTTTTTATTGCAAATTTAACGACTCTCGAAACTAATCAACAAATGCAAAAAGAGCGGGTAGAGGAAGAGCAGCTTGAACTAGTTTCCTAATATAGATCGTCAGGTAAAAGATTAATATTATTAAGACTAGTTTTGTCAACATCTAAATCTGTTGTCCTTCATTAATCCGTTGTATAATAAAAATATACAACGGATTAATGAAGGACAACAGATCCAAGCGTTGACATATTTCTTCTTTATAATATCCATTTT
>CALDTJ010000465.1 GCA_937924145.1 uncultured Saprospiraceae bacterium | reverse complement strand
CATAATTAAACCCCAAATCTTCAATAAAGTGTTGGCGTGTGCGTCGTTTTCTCATGATTTTGTGTAGTGTTGGTTCTGCGTAATCTTAAGCTAAGGTAATAAAAAATTATAACAATAAAAAACCTTGACATATAAATTAATACATCAAGGTTTTATGGTTAATACTTAAGCAATTTTAAAAGTTACCCCAACTCCATAGGCACCTCCATCAATAAAATATGCGCCTCACTATCAGCCTGAATATCAATGGATTCTGTATTCCAAATCCCAAAACCATCGCGTTTATTCAATGGCTGCCCATCAATGGTCACATCTCCTTCTAAGACAAAAGCGTAGACACCTGTTCCTTCCCCTTTAAGTTGATATGTCGTTTTGAAATCCTTCTCCAATTCACCCAGATGAAACCATGCATTTTGATGTACCCAAACACCTGCATCATCTTGGTGAGGAGATAAGATTTGCAATAAATTATTTTTTAAATCAGCTGGTTCATAATTGATTTGGTCGTATCGTGGTTGTACATTTCGAGCATTTGGAAACATCCAAATTTGCAGGAATCGAACCTCTTCGTTTGAACTATCATTTTTTTCTGAGTGATAAATACCTGTTCCTGCACTCATCACTTGGACATCTCCTTTGCGAATAACGTGTTTGCTGCCTAAGGTATCCTCATGCTTTAGCGCACCACTTAATGGAATCGAAATAATTTCCATATTGTCGTGTGGATGTCGGGCAAAACCTCTGCCTCCGCTAACTACATCATCATTTAATACTCGTAAAACGCCAAAATTCATCCGTTCTGGATTTCTATAATTGGCAAAACTAAAAGAATGATGTGTGTTCAGCCAACCATGATTGGCATGCCCTCTAGTGTTGGCTTTATGTAAAACAGTCTTTGCGGTCATAATTTCGGTATTTGGTAAATGATTAAATCCTACTTGCTCCATTAGTTTATCATAAGTTGATACTTTTTCACCTTCTTCCTTTGCATTTGAAACTTTAGGTATGGCAGTTGTTGCTGCTAAGCCTAATATAGATTTTTTTAAAAAGTCTTTTCTTTTCATGATTGTAGGATTTTTTTGTCAAAATATTTTCAATGTTATAACATCAAATATAAAGTAAAGTTTAGATTTATGCAATATTTTTAGAAAATAGCCTTTATCTTTGTTATCAATAAGTAGATTTTATGAACGACACCTTTTGGACGCAAAATCCAAAATAGATAAAATATCATTATGCAAAGACGAAAATTTATAACTACCGCTGCCGCTGCATCTGCACTCCCTCTAAGTTGTGCTGCAACTAGCCAAATTGCAACCAATCCTGTCGCAGAAGAAAAGGAATTATATGAGTTGCGAACCTACGACATGAAGTGGGGAACTAATCAAAAAATGTTATTGAGCTACCTAAAGGAAGCACTCAAACCTGCTATGATGCGGGCTGGCGCCAATCATTTTATGCTTTTCGAAGAATTAGCAAAAGGGGGGCCTAAAAAGATTTATGCTTTAATCAGCTATCCGAATGCTGCTACCTATATCAAGGCACAAAGCTTAAGTGAAGATGCGGAACTAACCGCTGCTGCTGCTCAGTATGATGCGATGGATAAAGTCAGCTATAATCGCTACGAATCGTGGTTATTACACGCTTTTGATGCATTTCCTAAGCTAGAAAAAGCAGCGGATACGGAATCAATTTTTGAACTGCGTACCTATGAAAGTATCAATGAGGATGCCTTGAAAAGAAAGATCAAAATGTTCAACGATGAGGAAGTGCCTATTTTTAGAGACGCTGGTTTAATACCTGTTTTCTTTGGAGAAATGATTGCTGGCCCTTACCGTCCTTGTTTGACTTATATGATTCACACCAAGGATATGGCGGCTAGTGGAGCAGGTTGGAAAAACTTTTTGCAGCACCCAGATTGGAATAGAATTAAAGTGATGCCGATCTATGCTAATACGGTTTCTAATATTCGGAATGTCTTTTTGAGGTTGGTTTGATTAGGTTCAAAGATGTAAAAGTACAAGGGTTCAGAGGTACATGGCTATTTGAATACCCAACCAAATCTATCATTTTGCCGTCTTTGGTATTAGGGACTAAAATTTTAATCTAAAATGAACAAAATGATGAAAAGAATTGGCTATTTATTTTTAAGTTGTTTGAGTATCCTATTACTCGCAAATTGCACCGAAGAATCTGATTTTGCCACAATGGTTTACTCCGAAACTAAGTGTGCAGACCGATGGAATACTAACGAAAATGATAGCGAAGAGGACGTCAGAAATGCGGTAGTAGATTATCTATTTACAGATTTGAGAATAGATATCACGACCATTGACTTTTCTTTCGACGAAAATGTAGCGCAAGAATGTGAGGCTTGTTCTTGTACAACAGGGCGAATCATTACCATTGATGTAGAAAAAAATCAAGTAGATAGACTGGAAGTTATCGGTTTTATCCTTAAGAATTAATAACTTCTATCGGTAACGTTGGCGCAACTTCCCAATCCATCATCGCATTAAATAATTTTACTTTTTGAAAATTAGACAGGTCTGAAACTGGAATTATTTTTTCTCTAATTTTTCCTTCCAAAATTAATACTTCCCGTTGAATCCCTTTTAATAAAGGCGTGGCAGGTGTCCACCAATTTTTACCATCATAGAAAGCTAAATTGGTATAAGAACCATCAGTAATCAGACCATCCTTTACGATAATCACATCGTCATAATTCCCACGTTGTTTAAATAAAAAATTCAAAGTAGTCCGATCTTCGTATTTCAAAGTATAATCTAACTGACTTTCAACGAGTTGCAAGGTATTTATTGGTCTGACTTGGTAAGGTTTAAAAGTAATTTCTTCAATTTGTTGGGTATAAACAATACGGCATTTGAACACTCCTTTCGAGTAGTTCTTAGCAGCTTTTTCAATCACTTTTTTATCAAAAATAATAAACTTATTGTAATACGTCTGAGTGGTTCGCTCCATCCTTTTCAAGTGCAACGCCAAGTGCTTTAACTGCCCATCTTTTAATTGGATACTTTCAATAAATCGGGACATAAATTTTATCTAAAAGTTCTTGATATTCTTTTTCACATTCGCTGAAAGTAGTGATCCCTCCACCACTTCTATAGTACAATTGTTTCCCTTTTTTTTCGATGTATCGAATCATCACACCGCTATCCAGATTTTTTCCATCAAAATATCCAAATACGCCCGTGTAATAGCCTCTTTCTTGTCCTTCTGCGGCTTGGATGATCTCTACTGTTTTCTTTTTTGGTGCGCCACTAATGGAGCCTGCTGGTAATAATTTCATTAAAATATCCCCAATATGATCTGCATAATCTTCCGGTAAAGTCCCCGATATTTCAGAACTTACTTGCAATAAATCTCTTTGTTTGGTTTGTATTTTTTCGATGTATCGAAAGCGTTCTACTTTTACTTCGGTAGCCACCAAGTTTAAATCATTCCGAATCAAATCCACAATTGTACAGTGCTCTGCTTTCTCTTTTTTATCTGCTAAAATTATTTCAGCGGCATTGGGTATACTCGCATCAATCGTTCCTTTCATTGGGAACGACTTGATTTTTCCACCCTTAATTTGCACAAAAATCTCTGGTGAATAAACCACTACACCCGATTTTATCAACAGTTTATAGCGTGCCTGACTACGAAGAAATATCTCTGATAAGCTTAGATTGGTTTGGATAGCCGTAGGGAAAGTCAAATTCAGAAGATAAGAATTACCAGCATTAATCTCCGCTTGAACTAACTGAAAAGCCTTTTCATAGGTAGATTTTGATAGCCGTTCTTTTTCTAAAACGACCTCTTTAGTGACTGGAAATTTCCTCGATAATTTGAAATTCTTTTTTCCATTAATCTCAAACCAGATACCTGCTTTCTTTAGTTCACCTTTCGTGTAAACTATCGGTTTATTCATTTCGAAATCAAATAGAAAGAAAAACGCCTCGCCCTGTTTGCCGAGTTCATTCATTCGCAAACGAGCAACATTTTTTGAAAGTATTTTTGGTATGGATGGTGAAGTTATCGTCATTACTTTTTGGACGATATTTTGGTGGGTAAGTAACAGGAAGGAGGTGATAAGGTAATGAGGTAATGAGGTAATAAGGAGTACTTGCCGTCCTAATCACCTCATTACCTTGTCACCTCATTACCTCGAATTTACGTCTTCCGCTTTTTCTTCTTAGCAGCAGGGAATAAAATATTATTCAAAATCAGTCTATAACCTGGAGAATTTGGGTGTAAATTCAAATCCGTCTCAGGATCATTGACATAGTGTCTGTAATCTTCTGGATCATGTCCACCGTAAAAAGTCCAGAACCCTTTTCCTCTTTTGCCGTGCATATACCTCGTTTCGGTCGCAGGTTTATTATCTCCTAAAATCAATACATCTGACTTGATTTGATTCTTTAAATAAGCAGTTGTTTGTCCCATGAATCCTTTGACCGTTCGAGTGTGACATTGAGTCAACATCGTTGGTACAGGGTCCCATTTGGCAGAAAAATCGAATAAGGTAAAGTAGTCTACTTCTGGTGCTAATGGCTTGCCTTGCGGCCGATCAATTGTCGCATATTCGTATTGTAACGGATTGGTAACTAATTGAAAATCTTTGAAAGCAAAGGTTTTCGAGAAATCCAATTTATTCTGAGCGTCTGGATCTGCCCCATCGCCATCATACATATTGGCACATATATCTAAGCCTTCGGCAGCCAATGCGATATCATAAGTATCCGTAGCGGAACACATGGCAAACATAAAGCCGCCACCTGCTACATAATCACTGATTTTCTTAACTACGTTTAGTTTTAATTGAGAAACCTTGGCGTAGCCTAGACTAGCTGCCAATTCTTCCATTTTCTTCTTATTCTCTTTGTACCAAGGCGTTGTTCCAAACGACCGATAAAACTTGCCATATTGCCCTGTAAAGTCTTCGTGGTGCAAGTGTAACCAATCGTATTCTGCCAATTTATCCGTCATCACCTCTCGGTCGTAAACTGTTTCATAAGGAATCTCAGCATAGGTCAACACTAATGTTACCGCATCATCCCAAGGCTGAATTCTTCGACCGTATCGGGCATTAAATTCGGGCGTATAAACGGCTATTTTAGGTGCTACTTCCAATTTCATTACATCCATATTCGCCTCTGGATTGGAAATTTGTGCGACGATTTGGTCGTAAGCTCCATCGGGTATTACTTCAAAAGACACCCCTCTGGTTAGACATTCTTTTTCGAATACCTTCGTATATGGAAAAGCAAAACTTCCTCCTCGGTAATTCAACAGCCACCATGCCTCTACTTCTTGGTTCAATACCCAATAGGTAATGCCATAGGCTTTTAAATGGTCTTTTTGGTCGGTATCCATTGGGATCAACATCATCGAAGCCGATGCTTGAAATGCGATGGTGATACCTAAAATTAATGTGAACAGTAGTTTTTTCATATTTTTTTATTTCAACTTAAATGTTATTGGTAAATTGAATTGGACTTTTACTGGCTTTCCTCTTTGATAACCAGGTGTCCATTTGGGCATTTTATTAAATACTTTTAAACATTCTGCCTTAATATCATTACATAATCCTCTTATTACTTTAATATCGGTCACCGTTCCATCCTTTTCAATTACAAACGTTACTATCGCTACCCCTTCAATTTCTTGCCGTCTAGCTTTTTTAGGATATTTTATATTCCCGTAGATATAACTTAACATTTTTTTATCTGCGCAGGCTTTTTTCTCCTTATCTGTCCCCTGCATATCTTCGCATCCAACAAATCTTGGCATTCTTTCTAAACCAATATTGACTGTATCTCTAGTGGTAGAAATAAGTAAACCATTCTCATAGACAGATTTATAATTTACCTGTCCAAGCGTATCATAACTGATTTGTTCTCCATTCAATGTGCCTTCTAGGTAGTTAGTCTTTCCTACAATTCTATCTTTACTATCTCGGCTTACCCATTCTCCAACTTTTTTTCCATAGACATATTCACCTTCGCTATGGAATTCCTTCCATTTACCGTGCTTTTCATCATCCACATACTCTCCTTCTCCTGTAGACTCTTTCCACTTACCTTGCTTTTGATTATTTATATATTCTCCTTTTACGATAATTTCCCCCTCATCATTCATTTCCAAATACAGACCATCTTTAACTTCAAATTTCTTAGATTTAAAAGTCACTAGATTTGTATTTACTCTTAGTTCAGGGTAATATTTTTTAAAGACATATTTTCCATTCTTCAATTTCTCTATCGTGTAATTTACTCCTTGATCTACTAATTTTGAATCTGGTTCTCGATGCTCTTTGTATAAATATTTATTTAACTGACTATACCCAAATATGGTTTGGAATAGGATAATTAAAACTAA
>CALDTJ010000464.1 GCA_937924145.1 uncultured Saprospiraceae bacterium | reverse complement strand
TGTGTATGCTTTTCGATTTGCGCAATTTGCGATTTTGTCAAAGATTGATAAGCCCTCGAAGACATGACTAAAAAGTGCTCACCATCCACATTTTTCACCTGCAACATATTGCCAGCAAAATTTTCTAATTGACTTAAGCTGATATCAATAATTTCCTTTCCAGTTTTTTTGAAAGAGTTAATTAACTGTTCTTTTTGTCTTTCATTCTTAATGGTTTCTAAACAAATGACCACGAAAGTAGTCCCCAAAGCCATCATCACATTCGTATGATAAATAGGCATATCTCCACCATCTACCGCATCAAAAAGTACTTTTTCATAAACCATGAAATAGCAAAATTGATCTAGCAACTCTTCATTCGTTCGAACGGATCGACAAGCGTAAACAGTCTTATTATGGCGATCTAAAATCATGCTACCCGTGCCCTCTAAAAACTGCTCATTCTTTTCCCATTTTTCTAATTTGATATGGGTTTTGATTTGATATTGATCATTCAATTCATCAATGATGCTAGGCAATCTTTCACTTCTTCGAATAGTGGAAAACATTGGATAAGTTACCAATAAACCTTCTTGGTGACAACTAAACCAGTTATTCGGAAAAACAGAGTCTGTACTAATGGCATCCTTATGTTCTTGATGTACATTGACTTGAATACCAGCACTTTGTAGTTTTTTGACAAAGGCATCAAATTCTTTAACTGCTGCTGCTTTTATTTTCGCTTTAGTTAATTTTTTATCATTTGTTTGAAAGCTATTATTGTCAGCCGTGTCGGGATTGAATCCGAAATTGGCTGGACGAACCATCAAAACCGTATCGGTTAATTGAGTATCTACAATTGGATTCGGTAACAGGGTTCTTTTGACCGTTTCGGTAATAGCATCTAACACTTCGAAGGCGGTCTCTGCCATTTTATTGCCACGATTATCCAGTAAAGGATTCACTTCTACAAACTCAATACAAGCGACCTTTTTTGATTCGATTAGTTGGTCAATGATAGCGATGACTTCCTCCTGATCAAACCCCTTTGGAACAGGTGTGCCCGTACCGTAAGAAATCATATCACAGTCCAAACTATCCACGTCAAAAGAGATGTAAATATGGTCACAATTGCTTAATTTTTCCAATGCCTCCGTTATACAAAGTGCTAATCCTCGATGTCTAATTTCTGCTACTTTATAGTTTTTAATACCATATTTTTCTATCTGCTTATCTTCTGGCATCTCGGTGTCTCGCACGCCAAAAAAGATAATATCTTCTGGTTTTACTTTTGGCCCATTAACACCTGTATCTTTTATTTCCTGCCAAAAATACTGGGTCTCTTTAGAGACTTCATTGATTTGACAATCCAGATTGTCATCACCAATTGCCGCAGCTAAAGGCATGCCGTGGATATTCCCAGAAGGAGAGGTATAAGGAGAATGTAAATCCGCATGTGCATCTATCCAAACAACCCCTAAACGCAAATCAGGACGAGCATCTTTGATCCCACTAATCGTACCTAAGGCAGAAGAATGATCGCCTGATAAAACGATAGGAAAATGACCCCTTTTGACGTTGCGTTCGACCACATGACAGACTCGTAAACATTGCTCCATCACATGCTCAATTCGCTTGGCAAACGAGTTGCGCACCATGTTATATATACTCTCGTTATGCGTCTTTACATCTTCGGATTCATAGGTGTTGAAGTAATTATTCCCTTGATTGATGGCTGCGATTTCTATGGCATCGATACCCATGTCCGCACCACGAGTACCCGCTCCGATATCCGAGCGATTCTTTATAATTTTAATTGATTTTTTCATGGAAAGGTTATAAGGTAATGAGGTGAAGAGGCAAAAAGGTAATGAGGCTATGCAGTGTGTAAACCTCATAACCTCATCGCCTTATTACCTTATTACCTCCTTATTTACGCTACTAAAAACGCCGCTAAAGAACGGTCAATAATATCAATACATTCGTCCATTTCTTGCTCAGAGATTACTAGAGGTGGAGCAAAACGAATTTTGTTACCATGAGTTGGTTTAGCTAAAAGACCATTGTCTCTAAACTTCATGCAAATATCCCAAGCTAAGCCAGAGTCTTCTGGTGTATCAATTACAATTGCATTCAATAAACCTTTTCCTCTTACTAATTTGATTAAAGGATTTTTCTTCGCAATAGCGTTTAATCCTTTTCTCAATCGTTCTCCTAAGACTTGTGCTTTGTGAGATAACTCTTCGTCGATGACTACCTGCAAAGCCTCCTTAGCTACTGCACATGCCAGTGGGTTTCCACCAAAAGTAGAACCATGTTCTCCTGGTTTGATGGTCAACATAATTTCGTCATCAGCTAGGACTGCCGATACTGGAAATACGCCACCAGAAAGGGCTTTTCCTAAGATTAAAATATCTGGGCGAGTTTCGTATTTCTTTTCACATTGTTTGCCACAATCGCAATTGCCACAAACGGCTAACATTCTACCTGTTCTGGCAATACCTGTTTGAATTTCATCTGCTACAAATAGCACATTGTACTTTTTACATAACGCTTTGGCATCTGGTAGATAATTGGCATCAGGCACTACTACACCCGCCTCACCTTGGATTGGCTCGACGATGAATGCTGCTATATTTTTATGATTCTTCAAGACATCTTCTAATGCCTCTAGGTTATTATAAATCACTGATTGAATCCCTTCCATGTATGGTCCAAAACCATTTCTACTGTCTGGATCATTCGAAGCAGAAATCACAGAAAGCGTTCTACCATGAAAATTTCCCGTAGCAAATACTATCGTTGCTTGGTCTTGTGGAATTCCTTTGACTTCATAAGCCCACTTTCTACATAATTTCATCGCCGTTTCCACTGCCTCCACACCAGAATTCATTGGCAATACTTTATCGTAGCCAAATAGACTCGTAACGTATTCTTCGTAGTCTCCTAAAAGATTATTATGAAAAGCTCTAGAAGTCAAGGTCAATTTTGCCGCTTGTTCAGTCAATGCATTAATGATTCTTGGGTGACAATGCCCTTGATTAACTGCGGAGTAAGCAGATAAAAAATCGTAATAATGCTTGCCATTAACGTCCCAAATAGAGGCGCCTTTTCCTTCTGCTAAAACAACTGGAAGTGGATGGTAATTATGTGCCCCAAATTTATCTTCTTGGTCGATATACTGTTGGGTTAAATCTTCTTTGACGGCTGATTTTATCATGGTTAGGTGGTTTTAGTGAAAAATTTTACTGAGAATTATTTTTATCAAAAATCGTCAATTTTAAAATAAATTCACAATAAAAAGTCAAATTTGATTAAAAATGTATTTTGATAAGTTATTTTGACATTAGTTATTTAGCTATTCGCTTTATCATAGCAGATGTTCCTTTCAACGAAGTCTTTTGATTATAGTTTTGAACGTAAATTATTGCAATAGATTTTTCCACCGATAATTTAGGATCGGTGGAAAAATCCTATGTTAAAGAGGTAGATTTTTCCACGGATACATTTTTATCCGTGGAAAAATCTCATTTTTTTAAATGTGAGTTTAGATATAAAATAAACCAAAAATCCGTAACTGAAATATTTTACTATTTTTGTAAAAAAACAAATAAGGTATTCTAACCTACTAAACACGAACTATAATGAAAAATACATATATCACTGGAATCTTATTAGCCTTCCTATTTATTTCTTGTGGCTCTAGTCAAAATATTGAATGTGATGAAATAAGCCCTTATCAAGTAAAGATAACTGTAGGTGAAAATTATCTGCCAAGTAATAAAGAGTCTTATAGGTGGATTTTCTTAACGGATTCGCTTGGGCGAACCCAAGATTGGGTAAAGCTAGAAAATAATTTGACAACTGTGATATAGGGTAAATGCTCTGATAGATATGACATTCATACTATTAATTTTAATGAAGGTTTTTTCACAGACAAAGGAAAGCCTGATGGCAGATACTATGTTAATGTTCAAACTAAAGTGGATTATCCAAATAATGGAGAATTGACTTTCGGTATTCCATTAAGTAATCCTGATTATTTAGGTGGGCATCATTTTAAAATACGACTTGAAGATAAATCAAAAATTGATACGGTAATAATTTTACAATCTATTAGCTATGAAAGAAGGTCTGAGGGAGAAGATATATTTATAGACTTATGGAATCGACAATCAGTTCAACTTTATGTTAAAAATAGCGATGAGGATTTTTTTAGATTTGGAGAGATAAATTCAACAGAAGATAATGAAGTAATAAGTCTCAATAGCTACGAATTAGACACTACATTTTATTATGGTAATATTAGCTTGCCTGATGAATCTGTATGGAAAATTAGAATTGAAGGAAATTTAGAGAATTCGCGAAAAGAATTTGTATTGTTGCCTTATAGGGAGCGAGACCCTTTTACTGGGGTAAGTGAATTTGATTTATGGATTCCTACAAATATTCAATTTGAAAATTATGATGTTTTTATAGATGATGTGGGAGGTAGAAACTCGTTCAATAAAACTAAATTCTATGGAACAATTGATGAAATACCTCTAGTTATACCAACTACAGATTTTATCTTTTTAAATGAGAATATTGAGGCTGATGGATTTGATATTAAACTGTTTAATAATAAGGAATTTTCTGAATATAGTGTTAGTCTTAACTGGGAAGAAGATGAAAGAAATGGAACGTTGCTTCAATGGACAGTAACTGGTGAGTTTGTGGACGGACTTAACTATACTTATCCTGAAATTCCTAAGCAGATTACTAATTTGAGTGAACTTCAAAATTCATCTATTAATCCTCAAGAATTATCGGGAGGGTTTGTACTTCGTACTAAGGAATTTTGCTCAGATGTTACATATGAGGAATATCTAAAAGGAACATATCCTTTGAGTATTAAAGAACGATTTAAAGTGAAGAGATAATTCATGATTCTAAAATCAGGTAAACTAGAATCTAGATTTTAATCTTATCCAACAAAAAACTCCAGTAAAATACATTACTGGAGTCTGATACATTACGATAATTAACTACTATTTTTTAGCGTATTTAACAGTGGGATTTGTTGTTCAAAGATAGGTGTCAAATCAGTTTGTATACTAGGACTTTTCTCGCATTCCTTAGGATTTTTCGCTCTTTTCTGCAATTTTGACAGCTAATTGATCCAAATTTGATTAAAAAATGGTTTTTTCCGAGCAAAATGCTATCTTTCGAAAAAAGTCATAATATGAAAAAATCCACTTTACCTAGAAGAAACTTTTTAAAAAAATCGGGCAATGCGGTAGCGGCTATTTCCTTAACAAGTACTCCATTGGCTGCATGTGCTACTACCAATAAGTTAGCGCCCCTTCCATTGGCGAATAAAGATTGGACCATTCAGCAAGTAATGGATTTGATGATCGATAAAATTCCTGGTGGTAAAAAAGAGCAAACGGTTGATACCATCAAAATTGGAGATGCTAGCCAAAAAGTAACGGGCATCGTTTCAACCTTTATGGCAACCGTAGAGGTGATCGAACAAGCAGCTTGGTTAGGTGCCAATTTTATCATTACCCACGAACCCACTTTTTACAATCATTTGGATGAAACGGATTGGTTAGCCACTGACCCCGTTTATCAACATAAAAAGGCTCTATTAGAAAAACATGGAATGGTCGTCTGGCGATTTCATGACTACTGGCATACTTATCGACCTGATGGTATTTTACATGGATTCCTAAATGAGGTAGGATGGCAAGAATACCTAGATAATAGTCGAGAAAATGTTTGTGTGATTCCTTCTATTAAATTGAAAGATCTGGCTGCTTTTCTGAAAAAACAGTTTAACCTTACCCGTACTTTTTATATCGGTGATCCTGAAATGATTTGCGAAAATGTCGGTATTCTACCGGGCGCATGGGGAGGTCGAACGCATATTCCTTTTTTAGGAAAAGAAAATATTGAAGTACTGATTATTGGAGAATCTGCAGAATGGGAAACGGTCGAATATGTACGAGATGCAGCTCATGCTGGGATGAAAAAAGGGCTAATTATTATGGGGCATGCTAGAAGTGAAGAACCAGGAATGCGTTGGTTGGTAGAGTGGCTAAAACCGATGGTAGAAGGCGTTAAAATTACGTATATTGGTGCTGGCGACCCACTTAAGCCTGTTTAATGCTCTAGCAGGCGATGCTTTGAAAGCATCGCCTGCTTTGAAAGCATCGCCTGCTTTGAAAGCATCGCCTGCTTTGAAATAAAAAAGCATCTCTACTTTTACCTGCCCTAAAAAAAAGATTCTATAAAAGAAAGAGGTGCTATTAAAGCACCGCTTTCTGTGTGACTTAGCGGGAAATGCTTTATTGGTATCTTTTTCCCTAAAATGAGTTGGCCTCGTTACTCTTTCACTTATTCGATTCTCGTATAAAAAATCCTGCTAATCTATACAAGCCAACTTATAATTCTTTTCATATATACACTAAAAATTTATCTTTTTCGATTGTTTTATTTTTCCCTACAATGCGTTAAATTGCTTGAAAATCAAAACTAATGAACCAAGCAGACCTTGACGTATTTAGGGACAACCTACGTCTGAAAAAAGCCTTCCTCAAACTTAATCTAGATCTTGAACCTGTAATGGAATTCATGCCCTACCATCTAGATATAGAAAATCGTCGTTTAGTTAGTCTACTTTCCTTTGTAGAAAAATACCAAGAATGCGAGAGTAGAAGAGTCATGGAATTGATTAACCGTCCTTTTCCACCTATCTTTCCTAGTATTTCACCCGAAAGTGATTGGTACCGTTTCAAACTGTGGCTTAATGGAAAGCCTATTCGTAAAAAACTAAGAGCGTTGTTACCTGCTAATTTTAAATTTATTCACCCTGATAAACTATCGGAAACTACCGCAAGAATAGCATTTAGAAAATTGAATAACGCCTTAGGAGAAATTGGTTATGGGTGCGAATTGAGAGAAGGCATGCCTGCCAAAGTGATGTACGAATATTTATGGGAAACATTAGAAGACATCTTTGATTTAGATGAAGAAGGTGGTTGGATTTTGGATGGTTGTGATGGCTATTGCCCTGGTTGTTTTCAGCGCCCTTGGTGTGATACTGGTTTGACGAGTCATTGGCAAGAAGACAAGAAAATAGGGAAAATGAAACTCCCAGAAACCTTAAATAATTACCTTTCTGCCAGTTCTGTTTCCCTACAACTTTTAGAAAAATACAAAGAGGACGAGCAAGAGTATGACGCTTTTGGTGAAAGAGATCAAGACTCCGGCTATGTCCCAGACCCATTGAATCGTGGTTTGTATGAAGCACCAAATGAGCGTTGGGAAGAAGAGGATGGCGATTTACCTTTTTAATTTTCACTATGTACTTCTTCTGTCAATAAAGCCTGAATTTTTTTATGAGTTTTTGTAAGCCCTGGCCGAATATGTGACCCTTTTTCTATGATATTGCCATTTTTGTCAATCAATAAATAAAAGGGAATTCCTCTAATTTCCAAAGCCTTTCTTATTGCGGTACTTTGATTATCATCTA
>CALDTJ010000463.1 GCA_937924145.1 uncultured Saprospiraceae bacterium | reverse complement strand
AAAAAAGATTAATTTTCCAAAACATAGACCCAAAAACTATTTTTTGCGTTATATACAAAGTTCAATGTGTAAGAGTACCGGCGAATTCATTCGCCGCCTCCAAAAAAGATGTTATTTACATGTGGCGATTGCCTGTCTACCGACAGGTAGAAAATCGCCAGTACTAAGAAACCACTACAATTAAAAACCGAAATACTTGGAAAATTTAAGTTTTCAATACCCGACTTGGTACCTTTTTCTTTGCGCAGGATTAGGTTTAATATACGCGCTACTCGTCTATTTTAAAAGTGATACATTTAAAGAGCAAACCGCTTGGTTAAATTGGCTATTGGGCGGCTTACGTTTTTTGACAGCGACTGCTTTGGCTGCACTTTTACTTTCTCCACTCATCAAAAGTTTATTGACGGATACTAAGAAACCTGTAGTAGTCTTAGCGCAAGATCAGTCTGAATCCGTCATGGGCGAAATGAGTGAAACAGAATTAGCGGATTACAAAACTGCTTATGGGAATTTGAAAGCAAGTCTAGCTGAAAAATACGATTTAAAAGAATATGCCTTCGGAAGTGAAGTTCGAGAAGGCGTAGATTTTAGCTTTACTGACAAGGCAAGTAACTTGTCGGAGATGCTGAAATCCTTATACGATTTGTACAGTAATCAAAACTTAGGGGCAGTAGTCTTAGCCACAGATGGTATTTACAACGAAGGCAGCAATCCTATTTATGCTGGAAATCGACTAGGCGCGCCAATCTATACTGTTGCATTAGGAGACACGACTTTGCAGAAAGACCTGTTAATCAAGCGAGTGTACCACAATAAGATTGCCTATTTAGGAGATAAATTCAATATAGAAGTCGATATTTTAGGACAAAATTTGCCCAACAAACGGACGAGTTTAGTAGTTTCTAAAATCGTAAATGGAAAAGCTAGTAAATTACAAACGATACCTATTAATATTAATCGAAACGACTTTTTTTCTACGCAAGAGGTGACTTTGGAGGCAGATCGAGCAGGCGTACAACGGTTTAGAGTAGCGATTAATACGATTGAAGGGGAAGTGACGACCACCAATAATGTCAAAGATATTTTTATTGATGTATTGGATGCTCGACAAAAAATTCTAATCATTGCCCAATCTCCACATCCTGATTTAACGGCCATTCGACAGTCTTTAATTGATAATAAAAATTATGAAATAAAAATCGAATATGCAGGTCGTCGAAAGGCGAAGATTGCCGATTATAATTTTGTGATTTTGCATCAATTACCAGGCGTCAATAATAATGCAAATAACATTATTCAAGAAATCAACGCTAAAAAATTACCGCACTTATTTATCGTAGGAAGTCAGTCTAATTTGACGAATTTGAATCAAGTCCAAGACTTATTGACCATCAATGGAGATGCAAAAAACACGAATGATGTGCAAGGTGTCATAGCCGATGATTTTTCTATATTCACCACCAATGATGTGGCTAAAAATAGCTTACCAAATTTCTCTCCATTAAGTGCGCCTTTTGGCGAATTCAAAGAATCCGTCAATGCTCAGATCTTATTATACCAGAGAATTGGAAAGATTGATACTAAATATCCATTATTGGTATTGGGCGAAGAAGGTGGCGTAAAAAAAGGCGTTTTAGCAGCCGAAGGCATTTGGAAATGGCGTTTGTTCGATTATTTACAAAATAAAAACCATGATGTTTTTGAAGAAATAATCGGTAAAACCATCCAGTATCTAACTTTAAAGGAAGACAAGCGACGTTTCAGAATTAGCTTAGATAAAAATATTTTTAATGAAAATGAGCCGATTATTTTAGACGGAGAAGTATATAATGATAACTACGAATTGATTAATACGGAAGAGGTTGGTTTAGTGATTAAGAATAGTGAAGGCAAAGAGTTTCCATCCACTTTTAATAGAACGGCGAAAGCTTATAGTTTGAACGCAGGAGTATTCCCAGTTGGTAATTATACTTTCAGAGGAAAGACCGTGCAGAATGGAAAAGAGTTAACTTATAATGGTCAATTCAGTGTACAACCTGTACAGTTAGAATCTTTCCAGACCACAGCAGATCATGGATTACTCCGTTTGTTGAGTGAGCAATATGGTGGAGAACTAGTCTATCCAGCGAATTTGGCATCTATTGGTGAAAAGCTACAAACTAAAAAGTCCGTTAAACCAGTTATTTACCAGACGACAAAAACGAGGTCAATCATTAACCTAAAATGGATCTTTTTCCTATTGATGGGTATGTTGACTTTGGAATGGTTTATGAGGCGGTATCATGGGAGTTATTAGAGCATAAACGTATCTGATAATTTCAAATTCTACCGACACCCCATAAGTTCCAAGTATGAATTCCGAAGAGAATTCAATACGAATAGCCCCCGATGAAATCGGGGGAAATGAATAAATAGGGCGTTGGAGGGGTTGTGTAAAAAGTCGATTTTATCAATAAATTATTATTTTTAATAAAATGTTTATCGTTGATTATTTTGGTTTTAAACATATAAAATATTCTAATATTTTACATATTTTGACTTTCTACACAACCCCAAATGAATAAATAGGGCGTT
>CALDTJ010000462.1 GCA_937924145.1 uncultured Saprospiraceae bacterium | reverse complement strand
TCTTGGTTTACGTGATTACTATACCGAATTCCCCCTTTCGTGGGTGTACGGTGGTGAGAATGTTGGACCCGATAGGCCTCAATAATCCGATATTCGTTGCCGAATTTTACGGGGAAATTCATTTTGTAAATAGCATTACAGTGGCGAATTTGTTCTAATAAGCCAGCATGTAAGCCGGTGTGTGGAGCAGCTTTATCAAAATACTGCTGTACACTGCCTAAAAAATCAGGTTCTTTCTTAGCCATTTAAATTAATTTGGTTAGATATAAAAACAATTAAGGCATCATTTTAATGATGGTCCTTAATCTTTGATTTGGTCTTCTAAATTTTTAATCTTTTTTTGCAAAGAAAACAAATACAAGACAATGCCTATAAAAATAGTAATAATCACAGCAACCACCACATAAATCTTCCCAATACTCTGCATGAAATCAGGATTGCTACTTTGAGCTGTAATACTACTAATAATTACGAATTGTAAGCACAAAAAGGATGAAAATATTTTTACTTTTTTCATAATTTAATTTTAGGTTAATTCCTCGATTCGAGAAGTGAAAGATTGCTTATGCTCGATCCAAAAACTTATCTCTAAGCACAGCTAATCTATACCGCAAGTCAGATATCCACAAGCCCAAAAGGGTCATTCCAATAATCATTGGGTAAAAAGCCATTCTCATGGTATTGTCTAAATCTTCTCCACCGAAGCCTGGGTTACCACCATTACCTGGATGTAGGCTATCCACCAATCTTGGAATAACAAACAACAAGGGAATAAGTGATGCAAAGGCAAAAATATTGTACACTGAAGACAGTCTTGCCCTTTTTATTTCATCTTGGAAGGAACCTCTTAAGACAAAATAGGCTAGATATATAAGCATAAAAATTGCTGACATATTTAATTTGACATCGGCGGTCCACCAAGTTCCCCAAGTGTGCTTAGCCCAAATTGACCCCGTTGCACATCCCAATAAACCATACACGACAGAAATAGCAATGAGTGCATTTGCTCGGTGGTCATCATTCATATTTCCATTGCGTAAATACTTGATACTGTAAACAACCGCGATGGTCAACATGATGAACATGGCGAACCATAGTGAAACATGATAATAAAGGTTTCGGATTGTTTCGCCTAAGACATTTCTATAAGGAAAAGCGGTTCCTTCATAGCTATGAAGGCTTTCGAGTGGACTATTTGCCCAAGTATTAATAGCTGTTAGTGTATCTATCTGATTTTGTTTAATGAATACAGCACTCGGCAAAATGGAGGTCCCGTCGATCTCATTATTGGTAATCAAGGTCAACGAAGCCACGGTATCTGTGGTTGGCAAGAGCGCAGGAATATCAAATGAAACCTTCAATGAATTATTTGAATTCGCCACTAATGCTTTCCCTAGCATCGTTCTATCTGCAAGCTTCAGCCAAACTCGCTGATTTTTTGCTTCCTTGAAGTGAGTATTATAGCCTTCTATAGTCAGATCTAATCGCTCACCAGACTTACCATTAAATGGATAAACACTTGGTAATCCTGGCTTTAGAGGGGTAAGTACGCCGAAGAGTAGGGCATAAATAATCAAGAGTACTCCGAGTATTTTCCACCAATTATTTTTCATTATTTAAGAATTTATTATACTCAGTTAAAATTTTCTGATTAGTTTTAATTTAAAATAAAAACCATAATTTCTTACTAATCCTTCCACAAAAATGGAAAAAGTATCACTGCTAATCCCAACAGAATTCCATCAATGGCTAAGAGGGTATAAATATCGTTGGTATATGCCGTATCGGTAATTAAACCAAGTGCATTTGCAGATAAAGTCATCAAAATACCAAGAATAGGAATCACAATAGGAAATGTCAAAATTGCCATCAGGGTAGAGCTATTATCAGCCTTTGAAGCAATAGCCGAAACGAAAGTGAAAGTAATAGAAAAGCCAACACTTCCCAGAAATAGAATCAACCAAAATAGTTCTAGTCGTTTGACTGGACTTTCATAAACAATGGTCATTGCCAAATAATTGAGCACACAAAGTATAAATAGCAGACCAATATTATAAATAATCTTAGAAACAATAATTGCCAGCGGATGTGCTAATTGGTAATAGTATAATTGCCGTTGACTATTTTCTTGCACAAAACTTTTCACAACTGCATTAACAGAAGCGAATAGAATAATAATCCAAAATAGGATATTCCAAACGGGAGCAGGTATGTCTCCTGTGCTGATAAACACAATAAAGACTGTAGAGACTACATACAGCAGAATCCCCCAAATGGCATATTTTTGTCGCCATTCAAGGAGTAAATCCTTTTTAATTAAGAAAACTATTTCTGAAATTATCTGCATCTGGCAAAAGTAGTAAGTCTAGATTAAACAGTGTATGAATTGTGTAAATAAATGGTCATTTAATCCTTCAAAAAAGGAAGCAAAAAAAGTAGACTAAGTGTAAGTGCGATAATTGCCAACCAAGTCACATTGATAAAAGCAGCACTACCTAATAATAGAGCAGCCAAAGCAGGACCAAAAGACCGACCACCCATATTGACAATTGTACCTAAAGAAACAACTTTTCCTTGTACGTCTAATTTGGCTTGGATCTGTTGATTAAAAGGAATTAAAAATCCCCAAGCTCCTCCTAGTAATCCATTGGCGAGAAAGAAGATTAATGGGACATTTGACCAATAAAATAATAATCCACTTAATCCCATAGCAATAATACCTAACGTCAATGGCCATTTGATCCCTCTACTATTTCCAATGTAAAAAACCAATAATCCTCCTAACAATGAAATTGCACTACTGCCACCCAACGCAAGACCGATCACCTCTTGACTCAGACCTGCCTCTTTTCCTATTCTTTCAGCATACGCCCATATAGTACCTCCTGCCATTTGAATAGAAAAATAGGCCAATAGTGCAAGGATGACTAATCTTCTGGATAATAAAGCAAACAAGGAATCAAAGCTTTTTTCTTTTATGTTTTTTGATAGTTTTTCTACTACACTACTTAACAATAAACTTACTAAAGCCATTGCGCTCAGTAAAATATATCCTCCTTTGATGCCCCAATTAGCTAGAATATAAGGTAGACTAATCAATCCAATTCCACTCCAAGAACAATAGACTACAACGTAGATTCCAAATGCCTTTATTGGATCTTTCAAACCAGAAAATGCACCTAAAGCACTAGCATATACAAGGCCGCCAAAAATACCACTCAAAAATCGCAGCAGCAGAAGTGGAGTAGGGGTGGTGGCAAAAGTTGAAAGTAATTCAAATATAATTAATCCTATCAATCCAATTCTGACAATTTGAACTAGTGGCCGTCTGCCGATGTAAACGGAAGAAATAAATCCACCAAGTCCAATGCCAACTATATTGATAGAAGCAATCCAACCAATCATCGTTCGATCAAATAGCAACTCATCGACAATTCCGCCAAGCATCATTGGTAATATGGTTAACATGCCCATACCCGTAGTACTGACAAAGCTGTTTATTATAATTTGAAGTAGTGGTGTTTTTTCCTCCATTTTGAAAATCAATAATTCAAGCTGATTTTGTGAAAATTATGACAGTCTTGAAATGTAATAATTGGTAAAGGTATCAATAAATGTTAAAAGCAAAATAAGTACATAATATTTAGGCTTTTAAAAAGGTAAATAATAAATATGTGATAATCAACTAATGTCTTAAAGCTTAATAAAGAATCTAATAGCTAAAAAAACAATTAAATAGTTTTTTATTAAAAAGCTATATGATTTTACGTAGAAATGACAATAATTTTATATCTTTGTTTTTGAATTCAACTTGTCAAAAATTCTTCAAAGTCACTTTCTGTGACAAAACTTTAGATGAATTTTATCCTTCCCCCTATTACCCCCTTTCAATAGCCCCCTTTTTAATTAGGAGGTTACTGCTGGTTGTTTAGATCATAAAGCTAAAACAATCCGAATTTTTTATTAATACCCTCATGACGGAAGAAACTGTCAGCTATTTGTATTGATGGCAACCAGCAACCTTTTAAAAATATAGTTTACCATTTGTTTTCGCCCATTAAATCTCCTATCTAAAATTTTATCAAAACGTTAATTATCTAAAATAATACGTTTATAATCTAATCTGTTCCAATAACTTAGCCTTCTTATCGTTTAGTTTTTGATATAAATTCTATACCATAACACATCCTACATGCAGGCTACGTTCAAGCTTTTTATACCCTTCGCTTTTCTTCCATTTTGTTTTGCTTTTTTTACTCAATCAAGTACGCTAGAATCTACTGAATTTAGCTTCTACTCTGAGGACATCATGCTACACTACGATGCTTCTATTGATCTCCCTTTCAATCAAGTATTGGAAGAACAATCCATCGTCAATTATTATGAACAATTGGAAGAAATAAATTTTGAGCCACTAGTAAAGGGCATCAAAAAGTATCAAGTACAGTTTGACTTAAATGATTGGTTAATGTATGAATTAACCCAAAAGGCGATTGGAAATATAGCCCCGAAACAATCCCAAAAAGAAAAGGTCCTACTAACCTGGTTTTTACTTTCCAAACTAAATTATGATACTAGGTTTGCCTTCTTGAAAAATGAAGCACTTATCTATGTTCGATCCAACGATGATATTTTTGAGACGCCCTTGATTGAAGAAGGAGGTAATAAATTTGTAGGTTTAACAGAAATGCAGTACAAAAGGACTTCTAATAACAAGGCAGTTTATCTATTAAATTTTTTGGGGGCACCTAATGGAAAACCTTTTACGTTTTCTTTATCCTCTTTGCCTAAATTAAAACCAGATTTACAACAAAAGAAATTTCAATTTGAATGGGTAGATCAACAGCATAATATTACTGTTCAGTGTGATAGAACCATCGTTAATTTAATGAAGAAATATCCTGTGATAGGGGAGACAGATTATATCAAAACGCCCTTTTCTACTGATCTCAAAAAGAGTCTACTTCCTCAAATAAAAAAGATTATAGCAGGAAAAAATATTGTAGAAACATTGCAGATCTTGACCACATTTACCAGATCTGCATTCACTTACAAAGAAGACGAAAGCTATTTTGGTCGAAGTAAACCAATGATTAGAGAGGAGGTTTTTTTCTATCCTTACTCTGATTGTGAAGATCGGTCAGCACTTTTTTATGGTTTAGTGGATGAACTTTTAGGTTTGCCTATGATTATTGTGGCATTCCCAGATCATTTGACGGTAGCAGTAGCTTTAGATCAACCTATTGGTCCTTCTATTCAATACAAAGGAAAGAAGTTTTATATCTGTGATCCTACTGGCCCTTCCAATTCTACTGAAATTGGTAGCGTTCCTAGG
>CALDTJ010000461.1 GCA_937924145.1 uncultured Saprospiraceae bacterium | reverse complement strand
AACCTTTGAGTAATAAACTTTCCATTCATAAAATAGCTACGCTAACGGGACACAACTCGTCCATTTTTTCTATTATTCCTTATAAAGCATCTAATTTATTCCTGTCAGGGGCAGGTGATGGCTGGATTGTTCAATGGGATTTTAACGATCCAGAGATGGGGCGTTTATTGGCAAAAGTTGAAACCCAGATATTTTCATTGTGTTATGTACCCGATGCCAATATGGTGGTAGCTGGAAACATGAACGGGGGCGTACATTGGGTTGATTTAGCTAATCCGACAGCAACAAAAAATATTTTACAGCATCAAAAAGGTGTATTTGCGATTCAACAAGTAGGAGCATATTTGTTCACTGCTGGTGGTGCAGGGATGCTAACTCGATGGAATATTGCTAGTCAAAAAACGATTGAAAGCCTACATTTAAGCAATCAAAGTTTGCGATGTTTGGCCTATTCTAAAGAACGGAATGAATTGGCAGTTGGGGCGAGTGACCATCATATTTATCTATTGGATGCTACGACTTTAGAAATTAAACAAACTTTTAAGAACGCTCACGAAAATTCTGTATTTACGATTCGATATGGCAAGGGAGACCGGTACTTAATCAGTGGTGGTCGGGATGCGCATTTGCGGGTAAGAGATTTGCAGCAAGATGGAAAAGAAATTTCGGCTCAACCTGCTCATTGGTTCACAATTAATGACATTGCATTCCATCCAAAAGCACCTATATTTGCAACCGCAAGTCGAGATAAGACGATTAAAATATGGAATGCAGAGACTTTTGAATTATTAAAAGTGATTGAGACCGTAAGAGATCAAGGACATTTGAATTCTGTTAATCGACTTTTTTGGTCTGATTTTAATAACTATTTAGTGAGTTGTGGGGATGATCGAAGTATTATGATTTGGGAGGTTAATTTATAAAATTGAAAACATTAACTCAAATAATGAAAATATTAAAGAATCTACTGCTTATTCTAAGCTTTATAGGATTGCCTTTACTTTTACTTGGGCAATTGAAGCATGAATTAAAGATAGTTCCTCTAGATTTATTTTCGATTTACACCCCCTCTTATGAACTAATTTTCAATGAAAGGATAGGTATTGAGTTAGGTACTTCGTATGGTTCTAAAGAGTTTATGCTTTTTGATGGAACTATTTTAGGGAATAATTTCTCTACCGAGTCTTTTGACAGAAAGCTATTTATTCCTAGTATTTCAGGTAAATTTTATTTTTCTTCCAAAAAAAATGGTAGTGGATTTAATATTGGCCCTCACGTAAAATTTACTTTCAATACTTTTGTCGAGGATACCTTTGAGAAGGCTTATATACAAAAATATAATACAGATTTGCCATATTGGGGGCGAAAAGGATTTCAAAGTTTTAATGCTGGTTTTATTGGTGGCTATAAATGGGTATTGATTAAGGAACGTTTTATTATAGAGCCCTCATATATTGGAACGTTGCTTATTGCTAGAAGAGACAACGAATTGCGTACATCTAGTAGTATTGATCTAGATTTTGAAATAAGAATTGGATATAGATTTTAATTGAAAAAACGGAATTAACTATGATTCTAAGCGATAAAGAAATATTAATAGCGATCAAGAAAAAAGAAATTGTCATTGAGCCATTTCAGCGTAAGTGTTTAGGGACTAATTCCTATGATGTGCATTTAGGCAAGCATTTGGCTAGGTACAAAGATCATATCTTAGATGCTCGTAAGCATAATGAAATTGAGCATTTTGAAATTCCTGAAGAGGGCTATGTCTTGCATCCCAACACCCTGTATTTAGGCGTAACAGAAGAATATACCGAAACGCATGCAACGGTTCCTTTTTTAGAAGGAAAATCTTCTGTCGGACGATTAGGTATAGATATTCATGCTACGGCAGGAAAAGGTGATGTTGGTTTTTGTAATACTTGGACTTTGGAAATTTCTTGTACACACCCAGTACGAGTTTATGCAGGAATGCCGATTGGGCAATTGATTTATTTTGTAGTAGAAGGAGATATCGAAAATTACTACAATAAAAAGAAAAACGCTAAGTATAACACTCGGACGATTCGTCCTGTAGAGAGTATGATGTGGAAGAATAAGTTTTAAGGGCAAGGTTATGAGAAGATGAGGTAATGAGGTGATAAGGCAGTTCTGAGAAAAACTCATTACCTTTTAATCCTCATTACCTCATTACCTTTTGTCCTCATTACCTCATTACCTTGAAGGAACACACATCGCTGCGCCAATAATACCTGCCTCATTTAGCATTTCAGCTGTTTTTATAGGTGTTTTAATGGTTTCTAATATTTGATCGTATTTTTTGTATTTTTTACTAGCTCCACCACCTAAGATGAATAGGTCTGGGGTGAATAAAAATTGTAAGTGTTCTAAGTATTCTTTAAAGCGAATGGCCCAATCTTCGTAACTGAGGTTTTCTTTTTTGCGGATGGAGTTAGCAGCATATTTTTCAGCTACGACTTTTTGTCCTCTCAAATAAACATGACCAAATTCTGTATTGGGTAATAGTTGCTCATCCAAAAAGATAGCAGAACCTAAGCCTGTACCAATTGTTATTAAAATGACCGTTCCTTCTACACCCTTGCCTACACCAAATTTTACTTCTGCTACGCCTGCTACATCTGCGTCATTTAATACAACTACTTCACAATCAGTAGCTTTCGAAAATAATTTAGCTGCATTGGTGCCGATCCAATCTTTGTGAATATTTGAAGCTGTAAATGCTACACCTTTCTTCATCACTGCGGGAAATCCACACCCAATTGGACCCTTGTAATCAAAATGTTCTACTACTTTTTTAAAAGTCTCCGTTACATTTTGGGGATTAGCAGGTTGAGGTGTTTCTAGTCGAAATCGCTCAGAGGCTAATTCTCCCGTAAGTGTGTTGACTAATGCGCCTTTAATCCCTGAACCGCCTATGTCTACCCCTAATACTATATGATTTGCCATAATTTGCTGATGTATGCTTGGAAAAATATTGAATACCTAGACTCTAAGTTCCTGTTAATTTATCGAAGATAACGGGCTGATTGCTGTCTGTTATGTTACCAATATTTTAGTATTAAAATTTATAATTTGTTTTAATGACGGGCAAAAATAGAAAAAAGCAACTAAATGATAAATTTATAAGGAAGGTATTTTTAGAGATAAACAAATTGGATGTAGAGAATTAATGAAAATCGGGAGAGCAGTTATTAAATATCTATTAAAAGAGTACTTCTGTTAGTACTTTTTGAAATCCCTTAAAATCGACTCAGATATTTTATCGCTCCTAATAATCTTTTCTTATTTTACTAAAATATGCAATAATTGTTGGTTTTTTGTAAAATCAAGATTCAATAAGAAAAAATATAGGTAAAAGGAGGAGAATAATTTTTTTACATTGCATTATTTTATATATTTGCTGAGGAAGTTAATATGGTTGTTAGGTGATATTTGATTAAAAAGTTAGTAAAAATTTACTATAATATCGAAAACATATATTATCTTCGCTGCATATAGAGAAATCATTATAAGGATTAGTAGCTATATAGCAAACATAAGCTTTTAGCATTGGTAAAAAATTGGAAAAACTGTTATACTTAGTTGATACTTTGTTTTCTAAACAAACTATACCTCTAAATTATTGCACTTTCCCTACCCAAATTTCTTTCCTTTTAAAAAATATTAGTGACTAGTTATTTTTTGTTTAAAAATATTTCGAGTTACTTTCAATTGAAATTTATAAAGAAAAAGGACGCCCATTGGAGCTGGGTTGCTGCAATAGAGAGAGAATCTAGGCTTTAGTACCCAAATCTTGGGCGTCTGCTTTTTAAATTGTTCTATTTAATTTTATTTATCTTTTAGATAAATACTTTCCTTTTTTTATTCTTAATGACATGGTAAGTTTTCTATAGTTGCAATAATCTTGCAGGACATTGCTTTATTTTTTAGCTTTTGGTAAGCGTATTAAAAATCTACTAGGGCTGTGCGAATAGTGGTATTTTCTTCCTCATCTAAGATTTCGGTCCAAGCAACTAATAATCGATCATTTAAGCGCTCTAATATTGGAAAACCACTACTTCTTGCTACACTAGTTTCGGTAATCACCATTTTCTTTTCTATTTGTCCTGCTGTATTTACCTTTGCTAATTTTATACTGCCTGTTTCGGTGTTTTTGCCTTCTAACCAACTGATTATTAATTTATTATTGTCGAAAACTAAATCTACTCGCCCCAATGGATTTCCATCATCTATTTGAATTGGTGTACTAAAATTGGCTCCTGCATCTGAAGAGAATGCGACTTTTACTCGGGGAGTATCTTGTGCCATAGTAAACCAAGCAACGCCTACGTTTTTACCTCCATCTGCAATTATTTTTGGTCCATTTACAGGACAGCCAGCAATTTCCCAATTATCAGCGTGTAACCGCCTTGGACGTGTCCAATCTTTGCCGATTTGTCGAACAATGGAGATATCTCTAATTTCTTCTTCTAAACGATCTCGGTAAGCGACGATAACCCCATTCTGAGTCATCGCTGCTGAAGTAGAACAACAGTCACAAACCTTATTATCTAATTCTATATCTCCAGACAATTTTCCGTTTTTATCAAAAAAAGCACCTCGCAAAGTCATTGCTCCACCTTGACCTTCATGGTCATGCCCATCGGATTCATTTTCTGTTTTTGTATATCGACCATCTAACCAAGTTGCAAAAATTTGTTTTCCATTTGGTATCATACTCACAAACCCATGTTCTGCGGCGATTCCATCTGTATGAGGAATAAAAGGTTGATTCCATTTTTGACCACCATTATTGGAAATGGCGATTTTAACATCATAGTCGTAAGTTCCTTCTGCACTTTTTTGTAGCCAATGTGCTGCTATATCTTTAGTACTGCCTTCAAAGGTTACAATAGATGGGAAATCCGCCCAATTGACAAACCAGTCGGTGCCTTGAGCGATGATTTTAGGCGCAGTCCAGTTGCCTGATTCTAACGTTGAGAAGGCTAAGACATCTGTACTGTCATTCAAATATTCCACCCAAGAAAGATGGGCTTTACCATCTGAAGAAACAAATAAATTAGGTTCTCCTCCTAGTTTACAAGGGCTAGTAATTTCTAGAACCGCAGGGTTGTTTTGACAACTAAAAAGAAGTGTGCATAATAAGCAAACGGAGGCGATATTTTTTATGAAATTCAAAAGGTGTGTTTTATTAGGAAATGATGAATTAGGAACGACGAAGGATTTAATCATTCTTAAACTAAGAAGTTCTCCTCATCCAAAATTCGTCCACTTTGACATCGGACAATCCGTGCGGGAAAATTCTCTAAAATTCGATAATCGTGGGTCGCAAAGAAGACTGCGGTATTTTGTTCTTCTGCTAGTTCTTTGAGTAGCAATAGTATATCGTCAGAAGTATCGGGGTCTAAATTCCCTGTGGGTTCGTCGGCAATAATTATATCGGGCTGATTCAATAAGGCTCTGGCAAATACGATTCGTTGCTGTTCTCCACCCGATAGCTCATAAGGCATTTTAGCCTTTTTGTCTGTTAATCCAACTTTTTCTAGTACGGTATCAATCCGTTTTTGCATGGCTGCTTTATCTTTCCAGCCTGTTGCCTTTAATACAAAGAATAGATTTTCTTGGATATTTCGATCGGTTAAGAGGTTGAAGTCTTGGAAAACAATGCCTAACTTTCTTCTTAAAAGTGGAATCGTTTTTCGAGTTAAAGTATTTAGGTCAAATCCTGCAACTGTGCCTTTTCCTACCTTTAGCGGTAAAGCCCCATAGAGTGTTTTGAGCAAACTAGACTTGCCACTTCCAGTCTTACCGATAAGATAAGTGAATTCACCTCTGTGTATTTTTAAATTTACTTGATCTAATATCAACGTTTTTTGCTGATATATCTTCGCCTCTTTTAGCTCGACGATTAAATTTTCACTCATGCAGTTTTGCGCTTTACTTGGTCAACATTTATTGAACCCTTTTACTGTACCCTACTTTTTTTAAAATAGTAAAAAATGAGTAAATGACTGAATGATAAAATGAGTAAATTGGGGATAATTGGTTCAACATTAGGTTAATCGACTCCAATTTTGGTCAATATTTAATCATTTATTCATTTTCCCATATACTCATTTTAGCAAAAATAATTTTTGTAGGGTAGAGTAGAACCCTTTATCACTCGACTGTCAAATTTACAAATAATTCCTAGAATTCCTTGAAATGTATTTTTTAGTTGGGTTTCGAATTATAAAAAGCGGTATTTTTGTAATAGGTTAGTAATAAGGTTACTATATTCTACTTTTTTTGAAATAGTAAAAAATGAGTAAATCCGCCCGACTGCCGCTAGGCGGGCAGGTGACTGAATGATAAAATTAGGGGTGATTGGTTCAAAATTAGGTTACTTGGATCCAATTTGCGTCAATATTTAATCATTTATTCATTTTCCCATATACTCATTTTTGCAAAATTAATTTTGTAGGATACAGTATATTGAAAAGTATCGTCCTATAGTTACAAGATAATAAGTAAGACGATCTAAATTTAGAAATTTATAATATAAATATCATGAAGAAAGTACATATTATCGGACTAATTTTAATTGCTTTGGGCATTGCTGCTATGATGTCTACTATTTCTAGCGGAACTAGTACTTTTACGACCTTTTCAGAAGCCATTGCTACTGGAAAAGTAGTGAAGATATCAGGTCATTTGAGTAAGGACAAAGAAATGTACTACAATCCTCAGAAAGACCCAAATTACTTTACTTTTTATATTAAAGATACGGAAAATCAAGAGCGAAAAGTAATCTTGTTATCTGCTAAACCACAAGATTTTGAACGGTCAGAATCCATTGTTTTAACAGGAAAAATGCAAGGAGAAGAATTTTTAGCTTCTGATATGTTAATGAAGTGTCCTTCTAAATATAAGGATGAAGAAATCTATGTCAAAAGTAAAGAGGCTAGTGCCATGTTGAATTAAGCATCTCCCTCACATTAGGTTTGGGGTTGTGTAAAAAGTCATGATTTGCTAAAAATTTAAGTTTTAGTAAATATATAAGTCCTTGATAATAAATTTACTAAACCCGCCAGTCCGCACACAGTCTGGCGGGTTTAGCAAATTGTTACTCTCAATCGACTTTCTACACAACCCCAAACTTTAATTGCAAACCAATCCAACTTATATAAATAGATCCACTAAGTTGACGACATTCATGCTTTGAGTTATCCCCGAAGCTTTTATATTATACAGTTTGCTACTTTTTTACGGTTACTTTTTTTTATAAAAAAAGTTTAACTTTATGTGAGCGTTAAACTACGTTTTCCCGTCTGATTCAGTTTATTTTATCGACAATATTTTATCAAAAGATACCGACAGTATTATCTGGAAAGACTACTTAGCAACTATTCAAGGATTATCAGTTGATATGCGGTTAATCAATCAATTTGGTCAGCGGGTTTGGCAAAAAAAACTAGGTGAAGTAAGAGAGAAAACACAGAAAATTGATTTACATACTTTTCAAAACGGTTTATATTTTTTACAAATTCAAGTTGCTGGTAGAAAACCGATGACTAAAAAATTATTGATTAACAGACTTTATTGATTTGTGTCCTGCTTAGTTCTGATATTATTGGGTTACCTTATTTGCAAAGTGATGTCCTAACCTGACGAATTTGTCCGTTCCTCCTTCGTTATCCAATTCATTTTATATTTTTTTTATCTTGTAAAGTGCTGATTGTCAGTAATTCTATCTTTTATATAGATTAAATTTGAGTTTATTTCGCTCAAGGGGTTTCCACAAGTCAAAAATAGGTGTATTTTTACGCCCTAATTTTTAAAGCATTAACATCAATATTTTGACGGATAATATCTCGGAGAAGAAGATTGGAAAAAAGCTATATGATTATCAAGAAGAGGACTTAAACCTCATCTTTGAACGGTTTCAGAATTGCCCTGAAGACTACAATTTGCTCTATCAGTTACCAACTGGTGGGGGAAAGACAGTCGTCTTTTCTGAGATTACTCGACGATATCTGGCTAATACGGGTAAGAAAATTTTGATATTGACTCACCGTATTGAATTGTGTAACCAAACCCACCGTATGTTGACGGAGTTTGGGGTGACCAATAAAGTGATCGATAGTAAAGTCAAAGAGTTGAATGACCAAGATGATTACAACTGTTTTGTGGCAATGGTGGAAACCTTGAAGAACAGACTACAAGATGAGTTATTCAAGGTAGAGAAGATTGGATTAGTGATTATTGATGAGGCGCACTATAACTCCTTCCGTAAGTTGTTCAAATACTTTGACAACTGTTTTATTTTAGGAGTAACCGCTACACCACTTAGTTCCAATATTAACCTTCCTATGAAGGATATTTATAAGGAATTAATTGTAGGAAATGATATTTCTTCTCTAGTTAATAAAGGATACTTAGCAAAAGCTACCACTTTTACCTATGACGTTCGTTTGGGTTCTCTGAAAGTTGGAATTAATGGAGATTATACCGTAAAATCTTCGGAAGAACTGTACTCTAGTTCCATTATGCAGAGTAAGCTTTTGTATGCTTACAATCAGCGACTAAAAGGACGGAAAGTTTTAATTTTTAATGCTGGTATCGTCACTTCTAAAAACGTTTATGAAACGTTTAAAGACGCTAAAGTTCCTGTTCGGCATTTGGACAGTACGATGACCAAAAACCAGCGTAAAGATATCCTAGCATGGTTTAAGGTGACTCCTAATGCGGTCTTGACTTCGGTAGGGATCTTGACTACGGGATTTGATGAACCTACGATTGAAGGAATTATGCTTAATCGAGCGACTCGTTCATTGGCATTGTATTATCAAATGATTGGTAGAGGATCTCGGGTTATTCCTGGTAAGAAGACCTTCGAAGTAGTTGATTTAGGTAACAATGCCGCCCGCTTTGGCTTGTGGTCGGCAGAGGTAGATTGGCAGAAAATCTTCCGTTCTCCACAATATTTCTTACAAAATATTATTACGGATGATGAAATTGAGCGTAATTTCAAGTACACCATGCCGTCCGAATTAAGAGAACGATTTAGTAAGACGGAAGACCCGTATTTTGATATCAAAGAAGAAAATAAGCGAGTAGTAAAAGAAGGGTTGAGAACCTCTGTTGTACTTGACCGAGCGATTGAACAACATGCACAAATGATTTATGAAAATAGTGCAGACTATGGTGAGTCATTAGAACTAGTACGGTTGTTGAGTGAAAATATTTCAGATCGAATTAGACGTTATTGCTATTGTATTTGTAATAGTACCAAAAACTTCCGTGATTGGGCGAAAGATGATTACGTGCGAAAATTAAAAATCAAAGTAGCAGGTAAGTTTTAAGTTACTTTTTTTTGTTAATTCTTTTAGAATTGTACCTTAGCAGCAAAAGATAGATTATTGACAGTTATTGAAACAAAGCAGTAGTTATTCGAGACTTAATTCTAATGATTTTTTATTAGGGAGTGTCTACAAATAACATCTAGTAACCTTTGCGTATTGATGAAAAGATAGTGTGTTTTAGATTTATAAACGAGTCATCGTTTGAAACGCCTATGATTTATTTTTTCATGATACCCAGTAAGCTGTAATAGTTTTTATACATAACTACACAAAACTTTTTTGCATGGATGCTGATGCTAAGGATTTACTACCAAAAACATTTAAACACGTTGCTATTGCGGGAAATATAGGTGCTGGTAAAACCACTTTAACCACTCAATTAGGTAAACATTTTGGTTGGGATGTCCATTATGAGTCCGCTGATGATAACCCTTATTTGAGTGATTTTTATATGGATATGCATCGTTGGTCTTTCAATTTGCAAATTTACTTCCTAAACAGTCGTTACCGACAAGTTTTAGAAATTTTAAATGGGGATAGAACTGTAATTCAAGATAGAACCATCTATGAAGATGCATATATTTTTGCACCGAATCTTCATGATATGGGCTTGATGACTAGTCGAGATTTTGAAAATTACTTTTCTCTTTTCGATACCATGTCATCTCAAATTCAGCCACCTGATTTACTAATTTACCTAAAAGCGAGTATTCCTACACTTGTATCTCATATTGAAAAAAGAGGTCGAGATTATGAAGGAAGTATTAGTATTGATTATCTAAAACGATTGAATGAACGCTACGAGACTTGGATTGATGGGTATGATAAAGGTAATTTACTAGTTATTAATGCCGATGAGATTGATTTTTTCAATAACCCAGAAGATTTGGGAATGGTCATTAACTTAGTACAAGGAGAATTACATGGATTGTTTAAATAGCCTTTATTATTTTGCTAATAATGTAAAAAAGCGGTTATACCAGAGTATAACCGCTTTTTTAATTTCAATGTAAACTGTCAGACTGAATGTGTTGTTAATTATCGGTAATGGAATTAATAATACTCTTAAAATGGGGGTCAATCTGACAGTTTACATCGCCTTATGGTCTTTTATTATCACTACTTGCCACTGCTGCTTCAGCTTTATCGCCTTGCACCCATGCTTTTACAAATTCGGGCATCAAGTCTTCGGTTTTGTCACTATTCATATAAAATAACCCATAAAGTAGCCCGAAATGGACTAAAAGGGTCACAAATATAGCTTTTGTTTTAGTAACTTTTTCAGTCTTTTCGATATTATATTGTCTCATAACTTCCGTTTTTATCTATTTATAGTCTATAACGGTGTTAAAAATGAGGGCAGTATAGAGTAGGATAAGTTTTAATATTCTCTTAACAAGGAAGCAAAACAATTAGGCAAAATAAATTAATAAAGTGGTCATTTTGAGGAAATATTTTTTTTCTAGACAAGGCATGAAAAAGTGTAAGCTTTTGAACCCGAAGGGATGGGAGGCTTACAGACATAGCACCGCTATGGCGAGCATTTTCAACAAGAACAAACGCTGTTTGTGACCCGCTTGCGGATGGGATGCTAGGGAAAAAAGATGAACTCATAAATGGCTAATTAATTATTTTACTTTGCCTTA
>CALDTJ010000460.1 GCA_937924145.1 uncultured Saprospiraceae bacterium | reverse complement strand
TTAGTCGATAAAAAAGACGAGTACAAGAAAAAAAAGATGAAGGGCTTATTTACCTCCGTTTTAATTGATGCACTAGCATTGGCTTTTGAGCGAGGCGAACAAGCTATTTTATTCCAAAATCGTCGAGGGCACTCCCCTGCTTTACGTTGTGTGACTTGTGCTTGGCATCATGAATGTGTGAACTGCGACGTAAGTCTGACTTATCATAAATTCACCAATAATCTACGTTGTCATTATTGTGGACACAGTGAATCTATTCCAAAAGTGTGTCCTGCCTGTGGAAGTATTGAGCTACAAATGTCTGGTTTTGGGACGCAGAAAATTGAAGATGAAATAAAAATTTATTTACCCGATGCTAAAGTTGGTCGAATGGATTTTGACACCGTCCGAACCAAAAATGCACACGCTAAAATCATCAATGATTTTGAAGAAAAACGACTAGATATTCTGGTAGGTACTCAGATGATTACGAAAGGGTTAGATTTTGATAATGTAGGCGTGGTAGGTGTTTTGAGTTCAGATCATTTATTACAATTTCCAGATTTTAGAGCAAGTGAAAGAGGGTATCAACTGATGACCCAAGTAAGTGGTCGAGCAGGTCGAAAAAAGAAACAAGGTTTAGTAATTATACAGGGTTTTGATGTAGAACATCCCGTATTGAAAGAGGTCGTTGAGAATAACTATATCGGCTTTTTCAAAAGAGAGATTATCGAGCGACAAGACTTTTTATATCCTCCTTTTTATAGATTAATTCAAATTACTTTAAAGCATAAAAAGCCTAGAACATTAAATGAGGCTGGCTATTTTTATGTAAAGTTTTTGAAGGATAAATTGGGCACGATGGTCATTGGCCCTGCTGTTCCTTCTATTCCGAGAGTTAGAGGAAGTTATTTATTGGATGTCATGATAAAATTAGGGAAGAATAGCAAGCAGATCAAAATGGTAAAAGATACCGTCTTGGCAGCTAATCAAATGCTGGGACAGAAGGAAGGTTATACTTCGGTTAGGGTTAATGTTGATGTTGATCCTTATTAGGATTAGTCTTTCCAGCACTTCGAGTGCTACCATACCGACACAGATGGGTAAATGCGGTTTCGATGGTTCATGCCGATAGCTATCGGCACCAGACCTGCCCGCAAGCATTCAGGCGGGCTTGAACCTCATATTAAAGTCGTCTCCCGACGACAACGCTGGTCAGGAGACCAGCAAATATGGACCAGCCCGAATGCCTTCTGGCGGGCGGGTTTCTAGTCTGGAGACTAGAAATATCGCCATTTTTTTGCCTACCTGCCCATCTGTGTCGATACCGTAGCACTTCGAGTGCTGGAAAGACTTTCAAGATAAAATATTAATTCCTATTAATCCTCAAATTTAATCCAATCAATTAAAAGCGAAAACTCTCCTGCTTGTTTATCAGAAATTAAAAAGCCAATCTGTCTAATTCCTTGTGGAGCAATTGGCGAAATGTCAGTCAACCTCCGACCACGCCAGACGGGAATAAAATCAGCCAGTGAAAGTTCTATAATCTCCCACTCTCCTTTTTGAGTCGTAAAATCATTTTTGTAAGCTACTCCATCAAAATACTCATCTGTTCTAATGCGGAAACTATATTTCTGACCATCGCCTTTTACTCGAATTTTGACCTTCTCAAATTCATGTTTAGGTTTTTCGGTTAATAAAGCTCTAGTGGAGGCAAAACCTCCATTATTTTCCAAAGAAACAGTTCCACTAAATAATCCATTTCCATTAGTTAATACTTTCATCTTACTGGAAGAAATACCGCCCATCACACCATCGTTAATAATACGCCAAGAAAGTCGAGTATTGTCAAAATTTTCAATTGTACGATCTTGTGCGTTCATCATAGATGGAGTTAAAAAGAGTAAGAAAATTAGTAAACATTGATGTGCCATATAGGTACAACAAGAGAGCGGCAACTTTGATTAGAAAAAGCTTAATTTTGTTTTCATACAAATTTGTGGAGCTAAAGAATTATTATTTTTCACACAACGCCACAACGACACAACGATATACTTAGAAATAGTTGTATCGTCGTGGCGTTGTGTGAAATTCAAGCATCATCAAACTCAAGTAACTTACAATCAACACACATAAGAAAGCATGACCGAAACTAAATTACCCGGCAATACTAGCCTACCAAGTTCTCCCGAGGCATTACAAGCTTTAATTGATGCGGATAAAGGAACTTATAAATATTCTGTAGAAGATTTTTTTAAAAACCCAGAGAAAACAGGCTATCAATTATCTCCAGATGGCAACTACTTTTCTTTTTTAGCACCTTATGAAAGGCGGATGAATATTTTCATTCAGAAAATTGGTGACGAATCAGCTACACAAATTACTTTCGATAAAGATCAAAATATTGGTGGTTATTTTTGGAAAGGAAACAATAGGATTGTTTATGTAAAAGATAGCGGAGGAGACGAAAATTTTAAATTATTTGCAGTTGATAAAGACGGGCAAAACGCAAAAGACCTAACACCTTTCGATAAAGTAAAAATAGAATTAATTGATAATCTAAGAGATCAAGACGATCAGATTATTATCGGTATGAATAAGAATAGTCCGATGCTATTTGAACCATATCGAATAAATATTCAAACGGGCGAATCTCAACAAATCGGAACCAATAGCAACCCAGCAGAACCTATTACCCAATGGATGACCGATCATGACGGTAAATTGCGAATTGCTATCCAGATGGTGGATGGAATCAATCAAAAGATTCTTTACAGAGCTGACGAGGAAAGTGATTTTCAAGAAGTTTTCACCACTAATTTCAAGGCAAGTTTCCAACCATTATTTTTCGAGTTTGACAATCAAGATATTGTTTTTGTTTCTACGAATGTAGGAAGAGACAAGAATGTGATTATACGTTACGACATGGTCAAAAAAGCCGAAGTGGGCGAACCGCTTTTTGAACACTCCGAAGTAGACGTCTCTCAGTTGATGTATTCTAAAAAGCGCAAAGTCTTAACGGGAGTGGCTTATACCACTTGGAAACGGCAATTTCATTTCTTTGATAAAGAAAGAGGGGATCTACAAGAAAAATTGGAAAGTCAATTAAAAGGTTACGAAGTAGCATTAACCAGCTCAAGCAAAGATGAATCTAAATATATGATTCGGACTTATAGCGACAAATCTCTTGGTGCCTATTATTTCTATGATAAAACAACCGACAAACTAGATAAAATTGTAGAAGTCGGTCCTTGGATAGATGAAAAGGATATGGCGTCTATGAAACCTATCCAATATAAATCTAGAGATGGCTTAACCATTCATGGATATTTAGCACAACCTGTCGGAAAAGAAAATGAAAAACTACCGACGGTCATTTTACCACATGGTGGGCCTTGGCATAGAGATGCTTGGGGCTACCACCCAGAAGTATTATTATTGACGAATAGAGGATATACCGTACTTCAAGTCAATTTTAGAGGGAGCACAGGTTATGGAAGAGATTTTTGGGAAAAGAGCTTTAAGCAGTGGGGACAAAACATGCAACACGATATTACAGACGGAGTAGAATGGCTAATTGCAAAAGGGATCACAGATCCAAATCGGATTGCTATATATGGTGGTAGTTATGGAGGATATGCTACTTTAGCAGGCATCACTTTCACACCCGACTTGTATACTTGTGCGATTGACTACGTGGGCGTTTCTAATTTATTCACCTTTATGCAAACCATCCCACCGTATTGGAAACCTTACTTGGAAACACTTTATGAAATGGTGGGGCATCCAGAAAAAGACAAAGAGATATTAGCCGCCAATTCTCCAGCCTTACATGTAGATAAAATAAAAGTACCGCTTTTTGTAGTCCAAGGTGCCAATGACCCTAGAGTAAATATTGATGAGGCAGACCAAATAGTCGCGTCTCTTCGAGATAAAGGAATTGATGTGCCTTATATGGTTAAGTATGACGAAGGGCATGGTTTCCAAAACGAAGAAAATAGATTTGAGTTCTACAAAGCCATGACAGGTTTTCTATATACTCATTTAAAAGCATTAAGCTAAACAAAAAGAAAATTCATACAAAAGGGCCTTTATAAACTACATTTCGATGTAATTTATAAGGGCTTTTTTGTTTAACTTAAACAAAAAAAGTTGAATTTTACACAAAGTTTCATTTTTTCCTGAAAGTTTAATAAATTTAAAAATCGCCTTAAAATTAACGCAAATCATTAATAATCAATTACTTAAATTAAAATCTATCTTTTAATAAATAGAATTTATCAAAAATAAACTAAGAAAATGTTTAACAAGATTTGGTAATTTGTTTAACTTTTATGTACCTTTGGTTCAACAAAATAATAATATCACCAAACCTGTTGAATTATGACCTATTTAGAATTTAATAACAACTTTGATAAGATGACGCCAGTGCTCAATTCTTTTGCCTATAACTTGACTAAAAGTATAGAAGATGCAAAAGATTTATATCAAGAAACTGCGTTCAGAGCAATGACAAATAGAGATAAATTTCGAGCAGGAACTAACTTCAAGGCATGGTTATTTACAATTATGAAGAATATCTTCATTAATAACTATAGAAAAAAGGTGAAGGCTAATACAATCATGGATTCTACTGATAATAATTATTATATCAATTCAGGTAATGTTGCCATTTCAAACAAAGCAAGTTCTAATATTATGGTAAGTGAAATCAAAGGAATGATCGGCGGTTTAGATGAAAGCATCAAAGTACCTTTCATGATGCACTACTCTGGTTATAAGTATCAAGAAATTGCAGATTACCTAGAATTACCGCTAGGAACAGTGAAAAGCAGAATTTTCTTTGCTAGAAAAGAACTAAAAGATTTGATTAATAAAAGATATGACAGTGTAGAAGAATTACGCCAAATAGCATAATTTTCCTAACTAAGTAAACAATAAACTAAAGGCGATAAGTTCACAATACTTATCGCCTTTTTTATTTTATCGAAGAACCTTGTTACTTTGCAATCCATGAAGAAATCTGCCAAACACAAATTCTTTACAAAAAAACTATTAGATTGGTTTGAAAAAAATGATCGCCCTCTTCCGTGGAAAGGTGAGAAAAATCCATATTATATCTGGTTGTCTGAAATCATTCTTCAGCAAACCAGAGTAGAACAGGGCCTCCCCTACTTTGAGCGATTTAAAGCAACTTTTCCTACCGTTCACGATTTAGCCAATGCACCATCAGATAAGGTTATGAAATTATGGGAAGGCTTGGGCTATTATTCTAGAGCTAGAAATCTTCATTTTACCGCCAAATTTATTTCTAGTGAATTAAAAGGTGTTTTCCCCAATACTCATGCTGCCATCTTAGATTTAAAAGGTGTTGGACCTTACACCGCCGCAGCTATTGCCTCTTTTGCTTTCGGCCTACCTCATGCGGTTGTTGACGGAAATGTGTTTAGGGTGCTTTCGAGAATTTTTGGTATTGAAACGCCGATTGATACTACGATAGGAAAAAAAGAATTTAATCAATTAGCAGATATTTTATTAGAAAAAAAACAACCAGGCGTCTATAATCAAGCTATTATGGATTTTGGCGCAACTCAGTGTGTACCAGCAAATCCCAATTGTGGCGTCTGTCCTATGCAAAAAAAATGTACTGCTTCTGAAAAAAACTTAATTAACGTTCTTCCAATAAAATCAAAAAAGATAAAAAAACGAGACCGATTTTTTAATTATTTGGTATGCCGAAGAGCCGATATCGTTATTTTAAACAAGCGAACCCAAAAAGATATTTGGCTCAATTTATATGATTTTCCATTGGTGGAAACCCAAAAATTATTGGATGAAGAAGAGTTGAGGCAAAATGAAGTTTTTCAAAAAATTGTTGGTAACACCTCATTCACTATTAAAAAAGTATCCAAGCCGTTCAAACAATTATTGACACATCAGAAAATAGTCGCTAATTTTTGGGAAATTGAACTAAAATCAGCACTTCTTACGAATGACTCCCATTTTTTCGAGGTCAAACAAAAAAACATTAATAACTTTGCTTTTCCTAAAATAGTTGATTTGTATTTTAAAGATAAATCGCTATATTTAGAATTGTTTTAGAGCTCTAAATAAATTTGGAGTATCATTCATCAATCAAAGAATTCTACACAATGGTAAACAAAGTTATTTTAATTGGAAATTTAGGGGCAGACCCAGAAGTTCGTCGTTTAGAAAGTGGTGT
>CALDTJ010000459.1 GCA_937924145.1 uncultured Saprospiraceae bacterium | reverse complement strand
GGTAAAATTTAGAGCTAAGATTTTTTCGATAGTTTTTGCCAAAAAATCAATGCATAGCACCGCTACGGATTTATTTTTTGGTGAAAAATAGCGGAAAAAGATAGCTATAAATTACCCGATTAATTGAGCTGTATTACTTATCTTCGCCGCATGGTGAAAAAACTTCCAATCGGTACTTTTATTAACATGGCGACTATCATTGTTGGTAGTTTAATCGGCCTTTGGCTACAACAATCTTTTCCACTTAATATTAAAGCAATTGTTTTTCAAGCAATTGGTTTAGCCACTTTATTGATTGGTATTCAGATGAGTTTGAAAATGCCCGAAGGCTATTTATTGGTCTTAATTTTTAGTTTAATAATTGGTGGTATTATCGGAGAGTTACTACAACTAGATTTACAATTACAAGCATTAGGCGAATCTCTAAAAACTTCTCTGGATATTGGTGATGAAAAATTTACAGAAGGGTTAATTACTGCCTCTCTACTTTATTGTGTAGGTTCAATGGTCATCGTAGGAGCCATAGAAGAAGGGATATCTGGAAACAGAGAATTATTGATGGTCAAATCTACTTTAGATGGCGTTAGTTCGATTGCTTTTGCCTCTACTTATGGTGTAGGTGTTTTATTTTCGATTTTTCCAATGTTATTAATTCAAGGAGGAATGACCATTCTTGCCGCACGAATAAAACCTTTTTTTACCGAAACGATTATTGCTCAACTAACCTCAGTTGGTGGTTTATTAATTTTAGGAATAGGCATCGAATTACTCAACTTAGGAGATATTAGTATTGAAAATTTATTACCAAGTTTATTGGTAATTGTATTCTTTACGTGGATTTATTCGAAATAGAAAGGCTAGAATGCTTACCTTTGTAGTCGATTTTTGAATGTGGTGAAAATATTTTGTACAGCTTAAAAAATAACAATCTACTTTATGTTTACAATAAATATCTACGTAAAATTAGCCTTGACGGCAGTGACTTTATTGGGCGGTATTGGTTTAATTGCTGCTTATGGATTTTGGTATGGCTTTCCATTTTTGTTAGTTGGCCTAGGTTTATTAGCCAGTTATATTTTATTAGGGACCGTACAATCGGCAGCTATGCTGATGCAAGAATCTAAATTTGATGAGGCAGAAAAAAGGTTAGATATGATTCTTAAGCCAGAGTGGTTATACTCCGCGAATCATGCCTATTATAATATGATTAAAGGAACGATTGCAGCATCGAAAAAAGATTCAGCTGGAGCGGAAAATTATTTTAATAAAGCTCAATCTATCGGTGTTCCTTCTGATAATGAAACAGCCATGTTGGAGTTGCAATTAGCAAATATTGCAGCGACTAAAAATAAATGGCAACAAGCGAAAGTACACTACAAAAAACTAAAGGGATTAAAGGTAACTGAGCCACAATTGAAAGAACAAATCGTACAATTTGAAAAAGCCTTAAAGCAAAGAGGTGCGATGAAAGCAGCAGGTCGTGCAGGTATGAATCCTAGACAAATGAATCCGGGAGGTAAGCGAAGAAGACCTAAAATGAGGTAATTGCCAGAGCGTGACAGTTAGCTAAAACACTGTTACTTTTTGGAATAAAAATAATAAATAATCGTTTTTAATGAGCCAATGACTTCTGCCATTGGCTCATTTCAGTATAAGGGAGAATCATCTCCCTGAAAAACAAAGAGAAACATGAAAAAAACACTGATCCTCCTAATACTCTTCTTATCAATCGGAGGAGCGACCTACTATCTGACCACAAAAAAAGATACTAAAACAACCATCCTAACCGAAAAAAGAAATTTTGCAGTTGCAGAAATAGACCAAGTACACAAAATATTCCTTGCCGATAGAAATGGTAAAAGTGTAACCCTAGAAAGAAAAAGGGATTACTGGCAATTGAATGGAAAACATAGAGCAAATCCTAACTCGATCCAAAATCTATTAAACACCATTCAAAAAGTAAAAATCAAATACACACCCGCCAAAGCTGCAACTCAAAATATCATTAAAGACATTGCAACCAATAATATTAAGGTTGAAATTTATAATAAAAATAATGAGCAATTAAAGGTCTATTATGTGGGTGGTGTAACCAATGACGAGTTCGGTACACACATGATTATGGAAGACGCAGAAGAGCCTTTTGTCATTTATGTTCCTGGATTTGAAGGTGGATTGAGAGTGCGATATTCAACAAATGAAAGAGATTGGCGAGATAAGGCAGTTTTTCAAGAGCAAATGCAAAATATCGAATCAGTAAGTGTAGAATATCCTAAACAAAAAAATAAATCTTTCAAAATAGATCGCCAAAGTGGTGATTTGACCATAGTTCCTTTTTACAAAAGCACTCCAAAAATAAATAAGCCCGCACCTAGAGGTCAGCTTGAACGCTATTTAATTAATTATGAAAGCTTGATTGCGGAAAGTTTTTCTAATGAATACGAAAAAAGAGATTCTATAGTACAGTTATTACCATTCAGTATTATTCGATTGAAATTAAAAGATGAAAAAGAAAAGGTAGTAAGGCTACATCCAATTATTAAGCGAGCAAAAAACGGACAAATGATCTTGGACGATGATGGCAATACGATTGTAGAAAAATACTTCGCAGATGTAAACGGAGAGGATCTAATGTTGATTCAACAATTGGTTTTTGGGAAAATTCTTTGGAGCTATGAAAGCTTTTTTCTGTAGTGAAGAAAGATTAAGCCGCTAGATCAAAACGATTTACATAAACCATTCTAGTTGTATTATTCGTCACTAAGTCAATGTTTACAATACAATTATCATACTCTAGAGCCATTGTTTTTAAAGAGTGGTCATTATCTAAATCGGTGTCATTTACAACCTCTTCGCCTCTAAATGCTCCAACTTGATTGCTGAATCCACGCATTAAATCTTTTACCTTTCCTAAATAATTTCCAGAAGAAAGGTTATTCATCAAAGCAACTGTTAATTCTAATTTTATATTTCGGATATTCATAACTAAATAATTTATCGGTATTTAATGGGAATTTGATTTAAAACTAATTCTTCTAAAAGAATGTTGTCGGAGGAATTTTAAAGTTCTGTTAAAAGATCTTAAAATCCCTCCGCAAACACTTATGACATAAATCGGATTTTACTTTCGATTGCAAGTTGCAAACATTTAGGCCTCATTACCTCTCAAAACCATAAAGGTTTTATCACAATTTTTTTCTAAGCTGTTATCAATTTGTGATCTTTCTATTTTCTAGACGAATATTTCAACGCTTGCCCCTACACCTTAATGTCTTGAATCATCAAAATGTAACCATTTTGGCAAAAGATTTTTTCAAAAAAAATGAGGAAAGTGTCAAAATCTACTCAGATGTAGGGTTTTCTATTATCTTTGCGCCGATTTTAAAAGTGACCTGGGAATTATCCATAGGTCATAAAATAGCAGCTATTAACGCGCTACTAACCAATACTATTAAATATTCCTTAATCTTTGGAAAAAATGAGTATTTAGTGTGTTTTGCTGCTAAATTTGTAAATACATAAACATTTAGCATTGATTGGGAAGTTAAATTTCAATTTTCTAATCGTTAAAAATCAACCATTAATTTAAAAAACATGAAAAAGATACTTTTTGCGTTTGTTTTATCCGTGTTTGCTTTAAGTGCGTTTGCGCAGAAAGTAGGACACGTCAATACGGGTATTTTATTAGAGGCAATGCCAGAAGTTAAAGCTGCTGATAGTCAATTAGAGGCTTTACAAAAACAACTTATTTCTAAAGGCGAAGGCATGGTAAAGGCTTTTCAAGCTGAATATCAAGCGGCTGTTGCAGAGGCTAATTCTGGTACTTTGACTCCTCAACAACAACAGGATAAGCAAGCACAATTACAAAAGAAACAACAAGAGATTCAAGCTTACGAACAAAAAGTACAGCAAGATATTTTGAAAAAAAGAGAAGAATTATTGAAGCCGATTTTGGATAGAGTAGATGTGGCAATTAAGGCAGTAGGAAAAGAAAATGGCTTTTTATTTATTTTTGATACCGCTATTCCAAACGTTATCCTTTTTGCGGATGAACCTTTGGATGTTACAGATAAAGTAAAGGCTAAGTTGTAATTAGAAAATCACTTCGAGTGCCCTTCTTGTAGAAATTAGGAAGGCACTTGAAGTGACTCCGTAATCTTGCTCAACTAGCAACGAAAAAGCCGAAAGTTTCTGAATGAATACTTTCGGCTTTTTTTATTGCTAATAGCAAATCTCTACGCTCTCAATCCGTACGGATGATCTCTAATCTCTATTCTCTTTATTGTCTATTAACTTCTTCCCTAGCATTCTTAAGTGGCATTCTTTGCCCATCTTTATAAGCTACAATAAAAGCCCCGTTAAAACCTTTTGCCAGTACCTCATTTCTATTTTTAACGGCTGTTTCATAAGCAGCATGACTCCCTGTTAAATATTTATACAAATTCTTTTCTTTTCGCACTTCTACAAATTGAATTTTACTCCATTTTTTGTTAGATGTCTCTATCTCCGCTGGTGAGGCTGCTAATTGGATTTTAAAAACAATTTCAGATTTTTTAGAAATAGCAGGTGTTGCCACTTTCGGTGCAGGACTAGTTACAGGCACAGGCAAGGCTAAATTCGAAGTTGGCTTATCTACCACTTTCAAACTAGTTGGAATAGCCTTTGGTTTGGGATTGACTGCCGCCTTTGTATTATTCGATCTGGACTGAGATACTGGCTGAGAAGTATAATTCTTATTAGGCACAACCACAACAGGCCTTGCGGGAGGAGGAATCGCAGCTACAGGCTCAGTAGTATGTTCTTCGACTTCTTGTTTGTAATCAATAAATGCTTCAAAAATAGCATTGGCCATTCTATTCTGTCCACTATTCGTTGATAAGAAAGCTTCTTCATTAGCATTCGTCAAGTATCCTGTTTCAATTAAGACACTTGGCATTGTTGTCTCTTTTAGGACTACGAATCCAGCTTGTTTAACGCCCCTACTCCGTCTTTTGGCTCTTACCTTGATCTTTGATTCCACTTTTTCCGCAAATTGAATACTCTTATCTAAAAAAGCATTTTGCACCATTGACAAAAAGATATGTCCTTCATCCGAATTAGGATCAAACCCTTGATAATTCTTTTGATAATCCGCCTCCAAAAGAATAGATTCATTCTCTCGACGAGCTACGTCCAAATTGTGTTCAGCCGTATGCAGTCCCATCACATAAGTTTCAGACCCATGTACCAAATGAGCTTTATGACTTAGCGCGTTACAATGAATTGAAATAAATAAATCTGCATTATTCTTATTAGCAATGGCAGCACGCTTGTACAAAGGAATAAAAACGTCTGTCTTACGAGTATAAATCACATTAATATGTGGAAATCGTTGTTCAATTGCTCTTCCTAATTTTAGGACGACATTGAGTGCCACATGTTTTTCTTTAGAATGTTTACCACTACATCCTGCATCTTTACCTCCATGTCCTGCATCCAACACAATGGTTTTAATATGATAGCCATTAGTAGGTATTTCATTATCTTTGCCTCCTATTTCTGCAATCGTTGCAAAAGAAGAAGATTCGGAAAAATATCCAATAGAACTAAAAGAATAGAAAGAAAAAAGGAGGGGTAAGCATAAATAGATCCGTAGTGTCTTTTTCATAGTATTTTCAGATTGCAATCACTGTCAAGATTAATAGTCTACCGTGAAAAATAAGTTAATAAGTAACGACGAAATAATAAGTCCGTCAAATTGGGCGAGGCTATTTTGTTCTCAGTTTTCGCTAAAAATTCTTTGCATAGCTGGGCTACGGAAATAATTTTTGGTGGAAAATGAGGACAAAAGAGACCGTCCAAATGGCG
>CALDTJ010000458.1 GCA_937924145.1 uncultured Saprospiraceae bacterium | reverse complement strand
AAGCAGTTATTAGTTAATCGAGTGATTAAATAGAATTTTCATATCATGTTTGATGCAGCCTTTCAAATCCCCCCTCCTGTCCTTAAAATAGCATTACCTACTAAATTGTAGAATAAATAAAAAACTTTACGTATATTTGTTCTACAATCTAGTAACAAAGTCGCAGCAAGATAATCATAACAAAGTCTAGACCAGCACCCCTGCGCATGCGGGCGAGTCCGTGGATTTTATTTATCCGTGGGGAAAAAAAGACCGTTGTATCCGCTGCCAAGAAAGAAGAACTAATAATGAAAGAAACCAAACTAGGCGAATTCGAAGAAGTTTTATTGCTGTTGGTGGGCATATTAGGCGACGATGCCTATGCTTTTAAAATAGCGGAAGAATTTGAATCCCAAACGGGTAGGGCAGTGTCTATTGGTTCGGTACATTCTACCTTGAATCGTTTGAGTGATAAAGGTTTTCTAAAATCGGAAATGAGTGAACCTACTGCTACGAGAGGAGGCCGTCGAAAACGAATTTTTGAAATTACCGCTTATGGCGATCAAATTTTACGAGCATCACGGGATTTTAAAATGGGCTTGTGGGATCAGTTTCCGGGGTTGGCGTTTCGATTGGCTTAGATTTTTGACGCTGAAGGACGCTGTTTGAAGTTATGATTTTTTATGTTTTCTGTTCTAACGTGTTCTATATCTAGTAAAGCAAAACATAAAAAAGTCCTAATCGTCAGCGTCTCTTGCCATATAGCTATCGGCATCAAAAAAAATAACTATTCAATAATAAAATAGCTATCAAAAGAATATGCACTGCATTGAATCAACTTAATGTAGGGCTAAATAACAATGTATTGAAAGCACCTAAAACACCACCAAAATACGCCCAAAAATTCCTCCATTGGATACTCAAAGAGGAATTAGCAGAAGAGGTATTGGGAGACTTGGAAGAAAAATTTTACCAAAAAGTAAAAGAGAAATCAGTACGGAGCGCAAAGGCCAATTATTATTATCAGACATTGAATTATCTACGCCCTTTCGCTATAAAAAACAGCATAATCACCGACTTAAATCCATTTTTCATGTTTAACAGCTATTTCAAAATTGCTTGGCGAAGTTTATTTAAACACAGACTATATACAGCTATCAATGTAACGGGAATGACCATCGGGATGACCTGTTTTATTTTGTTAGCCTTGTATATTCAGTATGAGTTGAGTTATGATACACAACATGAAAAAGGCGACCGTATTTATCGAATAGTAGAAGACATGGAGGGCTATGTTTTTAAAGGAACCAGCAAATTTGCTTGTGCCTCTATCCCTGTGGCATTATCTACAAAAGCGGATATTCCTGAAGTAGAATCGGTTACAATATTTAGACCTGCTACCGATTTGTTTACAAAAGACGGGGAAGTAATTAGTGAAGAAGGGGTTAATACGGATACTTCCTTTTTTGATATTTTTAGTTTTCCTGTTTTGGAAGGTGATCCGAAAACTGCTTTAAAAGACAAAAATGCCATTATTTTAACGGAGACAATGGCTAAGAAATTTTTTGGGCATACTTCCCCCATTGGAAAAGAGCTGGAAGGACGAGATAAAAAAAGGATGACCGTAAAAGCTGTAATTGAGGATGTACCAGCTAATCATCATTTTAAGTTTAGCTACTTGACTTCCATTGAGAATAATTCATGGTATGTAAGAGATAAAAGCGAATGGAACTGGTCGTATAGTAATTACTGGGTTTATGCCCTTTTAAAAGAAGGGGCGGATGTGCAAAAAATAGAAACTGCCATGAAACCTTATGGCGAAAAAGCTGCCGCAGAATTGGTCACTTTAGATTATTCCATTAAACCTAGATGGTTTCTCCAACCCTTGACCGATATTCATTTACATTCTCGGATGAATTATGAATTGGAACCCAATAGTGACATCCGTTATCTTAACCTTTCTGCCTCCATTGCCTTTATTATTTTATGTTTGGCATTGATTAATTATATGAATCTGGCAACTGCTCGGACTTCACAGCGGGCAAAAGAGGTGGGGATGCGAAAAGTATTAGGGGCTAGAAAAGGACAATTAGTGTCTCAATTTATGGCAGAATCATTTTTACTGACACTTTTTAGTTTTGGCTTGTCGATTGGTTTAGCAAGGTTTTTACTACCATTTTTTAATGAATTAATGGGCTTGGAGATCCCATTTCAGTTAGCTAACAATAATTTGTTTTTAATGGGTATGGGGGCAGTGGCATTATTATTAGGTGGACTTTCAGGACTTTACCCAGCCATTTTATCTTCTGCGATTGCTCCGATTAATGCCTTAAAAGGTAGTTGGTTTAAGAATCGGAAAGATGGTGCATTTTTGCGAAGTTTTTTAGTGGTCGGTCAGTTCACCGCAGCTATTGTTTTAGCGACGAGTAGTCTGGTGATTTATCAGCAATTGCAGTTTATCCAGAACAAAAAACTAGGTTACACCAGAGACCAAATTGTATATATTCCTTATCAAGACCAAAATATTTTTGATAAGACGAGTACCATCCGAACGGAATTGCTAAAGCATCCGAATATTGATAAAGTGACTATTCCAATCGACCTACCTTTAAATTCGATAACACAAGTAATTGAACAAAAATGGGAGGGCAATACAACAAAAGAGGAACTACTGATTTATCAAAATTTTGTGGATTATGACTTTTTAGATTTATTTGAGATAGACTTATTGGCGGGGCGGAATTTTTCACCCAACTTTCCTTCGGACTCTAGTAATAGCTATATTTTGAATGAATCAGCCGTTAAAAAACTAGGTTGGGATAACGAATCTGCCATCGGCAAATCCTTCGCTGAAGGAAAAGTCATTGGGGTGATGAAAGATTTTCATTTTCTACGGTTGGATTTCGCTATTGAACCATTGTATTTAACCTTTCATAATGAATATGTGATGTCTTATTTTGGAAATATTGTGATTAAAATGAATATGCAGGATGGGGATAATACAATCGCCTATATTCAAAATACCTTAAAAACAGTCTTGCCAGAATTCCCTTTTGAGCATCGCTACTTAGACGAATCTTATAACCAATTATATCAAGCTGAAAAACGATTTGGCGCGGCATTTAATATTTTTACCTTGATCGCTTTATTTATTGCGTGTATTGGTTTGTTTGGATTAGTGACACATCATGTATTCCAACGTACCAAAGAAATTGGTATTCGGAAAGTCTTGGGGGCATCCATTCCGAATATTGTAAGCTTGATTTCCAAAGACTTTCTAAAATTAGTGATTTTGTCCTCTTTAATAGCTATACCTCTAGCTTGGTGGGGCATGAATACTTGGCTACAAGATTTTGCTTATCGAATAGACATCAATTGGTGGGTTTTTGTGGTCGTTGGTCTAACGGCTATTTTGGTTGCATTTGTGACGATTGGCTCTCAATCTTTAAAGGCAGCTTTATCGAATCCAGTGAAGGCCATTAAGTCAGAGTAATACTAACAAAATCAGCTTTTTGTGCAAATTACCTACTTTGCGGTCAGCCTGTAACGCAGAACTGAGAAAAAAGGAAATGTCAATTCATATTTTTGGCCTTTTCCACAGATGCAGGAAAGTCTTTCGCACTTATTTTTTTGAAGGGGAGTGATGCTTTTTGTGCATTAGTTTTCGGAATGGTAAAAAAGAAGGTAGATCCATTTTGACCGTCACTTTCTACCCAAATTTTGCCGCCTAGTTTATTGATGATTTTTCTACAATTGGCTAACCCCATTCCTGACCCTTCATATTTTTCTCTATTTTGGAGCCTTTTGAACATGATGAAAATCGTTTCTCGGTACTCTTTTGGGATACCAATTCCATTATCATTCATAGAAAAAAGATAATGATCTCCTCTAATGGCGTGATTAATATTGATGATAGGTGCGGAATTTTCATTGTAGGTAATCCCATTTTCAATCAAATTTTTAAAAACAGAAAAAAGTAGACCTTCATTGGTTTGAATGACAGGTAATGGCTGTAGAATATTAATAGTTGCATTGCGATTTTCTAATCTTGTGGCAATGCTAGATTTTATATTTTTAAGGATATGATTAATATTGACCTGACTCTTTTTTACTTCTTTGTTAGATAATTTAGTAAATTCTAAGGTATCTATAATTAAGTTGTTCATGTGAGTCGTATTTTTCTGAATAATATCCATAAACTGTAATACCTCTCCTTCGGCAGTTGATCGTAGTGATTTTTGTAGCAAATGGGTGAAATTAGTGATATTACGCAATGGTTCACGCAAGTCATGAGACGCTACATAAGCAAATCTAGATAGTTCTTCATTTGATTTTATCAATTGGGTATTTATTGTTTGTAATTCCAGTGTCCTTGCTGCTACTTTCTCTTCCAGTAAAAGATTATTTCTTTGCTTATTTCGGTAAGCACTAAAAGCGACATACCCTAAAAGTGCGAGCAATAAAGCAACAATCATTAAGATGAAATTGATGGTTTTTTGTTTTGCTATGACCGCTGATTGATGGATTTGCTCTGTTCTTAATAGCGTATTTTCCGTTTCTTTTTTTTGAGTTTGATACTTCTGTTCTAGCTCTGCGGTTAATTCTAGTTTACTAGTATAATCCAATGAATCTTTTTCTGATTTTACCAATTGTTCTATTTCATAGGCAGTTTTGAATGCTTGCTTTTGCGCATACGCACTAGAGATAATTTCCAGGAGTTGTATTTTAAAGAAAGAGCTTTTATTTTTTTTGTTTATTACTAAGGCTTGGTTGCTAATTTCAATCGCTTTATTAGGTCGGTCAGTTTCTATATATAACTGTGCTAAATCCTGAAGCCCAATTATTTCCCCTTCGGTGTCTCCAACAGCCCGAATCAGCTCAATAGACTCCTGCATATATTGCTCAGCCAACTCTCGTTTACCTAATTTTAGATGATTACTAGCAAATTCACTTAGCGTAAATGATAAGGATCTTTTGTCCTTTATTGCTCGTGAAAGCTTTAAAGCTTTTTCAAAATAGCTTTCTGCTTTAAGGTAATTCTTTTCATCATAATAACTCCTTGCTATACATCTATTGCCCCAAGCTACTTCGTTTTCAGCTTGAAGAGATTCTCCTGTAATAATAGCTCTCTTATAGGAGTTTCTAGCTTTATCAAATTGTTCCAAATCAGAATAGACGTTTCCTAAATTAAAACAAGCAGATATTATCCCATTTGGAAAGTCTTCTTGTTCTGCTAAATCAAAGGATTTTTGAAAAAATTGAATCGCTATTTCTGGATTATCAGCTTTATCTTGAAGTATACCTTTTGCTATATAAGTGCCAGCTAATAGTCGGTAAGCTTTTATACTATCTGCCAGATGAATTGCTTGGTCATTGAATTCTGTAGCTTGTGTAATATCTCCACTAATAGAATTGGCGATTGATAAAGTGTGAAATGCAGTTGCTCTTCCCTTTGTATATTTTAAGCTGTTCGTTAAAGCAAAGGCTTCATTCGCATAGGCAAAAGTTTGCTGTATATCGTTATTGTGGTATAAATAGCTTAATTTGTTTAATACATCAACTTTTTGAGTGTTGTCTGGTAAGGTGGGAAGTAATTTTTCCAGTGAGTCGATTTGCGCAAAACTATAATTCCAACCAAAGAAGCATAGAAAAATTAAAGTATAAATAGAAGGATACTTCATTAATAAATTCATGCTGCTATGGGAAGGTTCTTTTTGGAGTATTGAAGACATAAGGCAAAGCGATTAATTCTAATCAATAATAAGGAGGAAAAGTATTAAGTAACGATATTCAAACTATTCATTTACCGTTACTAAATTGTTTATTACCAATTAATTGTAGAGAGAAACAATCTAGTCGTTGATTTCATTTGTTTACTACAAAAATCGAACCCTTATTAATGCCGTCTTAACTACTTTCCTGTTATTGAGCTGTTAAATCAATCCAAAGTTGTATTTCTAGCAAAATTATTAGTTTAATTTTGAGCTTGTTTGAAATTTAAAAATAGTGATAATCAATTGTTTGTGATGAAATATTCTCAGATGCCTTTTGGTTTTTTACCCCGAAAAATAGTCATGATGCAGAAATCTTTATACGCTTCTTTTTTACTTTTATTATTCGTTTTTATCACTTCTTGTCAAGGACAGCAAAAGGTGGAGCCACCACCCAAGACACCACCTACTGAAATCATTCACCCGACACTTAAGTTACCCGAAGTCGATTCTTATTTCACAGAAAGCAATGGGGAAAGCACGCCCTATGGTCCGAAGAGTATTACCCGTACTATCCTACAAGCTAGAAACGGAGATATTTGGTTGGCTACATGGGAGGGGATCTTTCATTATAATGGAAAAATGTTTACCAATTATACGAACAAAGAAGGCTTGAGACGTTACCGTGTTTTTACTATTTTGGAAGACCAAAAAGGAGGCCTTTGGTTTGGTACAATCGGAGCGGGTGTTTACCATTATGATGGAAAAGTATTTACGAATATTACCACCGAAGAGGGATTAATCAATGATAAAGTTGTTTGTATTTATGAGGACAAAAAGGAGCGAATCTGGTTTGGTACCGTTGGCGGTATTAGTGTTTATGATGGAAAAACGTTCCGAAATTTTACGACTAAAGAAGGTTTGTGTGATAATGAAGTCAATGCTATTATAGAAGATCGAAATGGTAAATTTTGGTTCGGGTCGAGGGGAAATGCCTGTACCTATGATGGAGAAACATTTACTCAACTTACGCGCAATGTAAGTCAACCTTTTGTCAACGTTCGTTCTATTATAGAAGATCAAAATGGCTATATTTGGTTAGGAGGAAACGATGGACTATGGCGGTATAAAACTGATGGTACTCTAACAAATTTCACCAACTTTAGTAAACGTTTTACAGGGCGTATCTACGAAGATAGCAAAGGAAATATTTGGGTAAGTCATGAGAGTGAAAACCCAGGTACTTGGGTACTATCCCGTTACGATAAAAAGCCCTTACCTTACGAAAATCCGACTGCTACTGAAATTAGGAAGGAGGACAATATGTTTTTTGGAATTACAGAAGATACAAATGGGCATATTTGGTTTGGTTCGTTAAAGGGCGTTTGCCGATATGATGGTGAGTCTTTTAATTATTTTAGAGAACCAGACAAGGCAAAATAAAAATAGGGACATTCCAAAGAACATCCCTATTTAGATTTAAAAACTATATAATTTTAAAGCATTAACTTTCTAGAACCACTTGATGGTCAAATCTATCAAAGTCTGCTTAAAGTTATTATAAGGTGGCATCAATAATTCCAAGGCATTTGGAATATGCTGCTTTAGTACACCTCTGGCATTCGAAAATTCTTGGAAACCAAAGTAACCATGTCCTTTACCAATTCCACTATTATTCGACCCACCAAATGGTAAATTATTATTGAAAAAATGAACCGCACTATGGTTGATACAAGAACCACCAGCTCTAGTGTTATTCATGATATGATTGATATTTTTGGAGCTTTTGCTATAGATATATAAAGCCAAAGGTTTTTCTTTGGAATTGATCGTATCTATGACTTCTGAAATATTGGAGTATTCGATAACTGGTAAAATAGGCCCAAAGATTTCTTCCTTCATCAACATCGCATCTTTTGGTAAACCACTAACGACCGTTGGAGCAATATAATCTTGTGACTGATCAAAATTGCCACCTGCCTCAATATTTGCGCCCTTTTCCACGGCATCGGCTACATAGCTACTCACTCGTTGATGGTGTTTTTGATTGACCATTCGAGCGTAGGAGTCTGCTTTTGAGGCATCTTCAGAGTAGAATTTTTGAATATTTTTCTTGACTTCCGCTAAGAAGGCAGCCTTTTTGCTTTTGTGAACAAAAACATAATCAGGGGCAATACAAACTTGCCCATTATTGAGGTACTTACTCCAAGCAATTCGCCGAGCTGCTGTCGAGACATTTGCTGTCTCATCTACAATAGTTGGCGATTTTCCGCCTAATTCCAATGTGACAGATGTTAAGTTTTTAGCTGCTGCCGACATCACTATTTTACCAATAGACGGTGCGCCCGTAAAGAAAATATGATTGAACGGTAATTTTAATAATTCAGTAGAGGTAGAAATACCACCTTCTACCATCGCTACTTCTTTTTCATCAAATACCTCATCAATGATTTTTTTCATGATGATGGATGCGTGCGGTGTATTTTCCGACGCTTTTATTATTACGGTATTTCCTGCTGCAATAGCGGATACTAAAGGGCCAAAAGTCAGATTGACAGGAAAGTTCCAAGGAGAAATAATCAAAACGACTCCTTTGGGTTCATACTTGATGTAGGAACTAGACCCCAACAATGCGATAGGCGTATCGACATATTGATTGCGCATCCAACTGCGAATATTGCTCTTTGCCTTCTTCAATTCACTCGTCACGGGATAAATCTCCGTCAAATCAACTTCGCTCGGATGTTTGCGAAAATCTTTGAATAAAGCCTCTTTGATTTGAGGTCGATATTTTAATACTGCTTTATGAAATTTGTTCAATTTTGCTTTTCGTTCCCGAGCAGTTGAATTACCTACTTTATATTGATTTTTAAGTTGTAGTTCAAAAATTCGATTGACTTCAGTAGCTGAAGTATCTTTTACTGTAGTTAACGTTGCGCTCATTAATCTGGATTTTATCGTTTTGAAAATACGTTATTTGTTAATAATGCCTTTAAATTATAAAAATTCTAATAAATAAGAATATTTCTGTTTGAATAATATTTAGGATGTTGATTTTTAGCCTAAATTTTTACTTTAAAAACGACTTTCTTTTCTACTTATTAACATTTTTGTGTGGATAACTGCATAGATTGTGGATAACTCCATTCTGGTTAATTTGCTAAAAACCTTTAATTTTGAAAATGAATACAAAAAATAAGAGTATATGAAAAAAATAGTAGTTCTAACAGGTGCAGGCATCTCTGCGGAAAGTGGTATCAAAACTTTCCGAGACGCAGATGGATTGTGGGAAAACCATGATGTAATGGAAGTGGCCTCTCCCCAAGGTTGGGAAAAAAATAGAGCATTGGTTTTACGATTTTATAATGATCGACGAAATCACTTAAAAGAGGTGGAACCAAACGCGGCGCATCAAGCATTAGCCGAATTAGAAAAGAAATACAACGTGGTTGTTATCACTCAAAATGTAGATGATTTGCACGAAAGAGGCGGTAGTTCCAACATTATTCATCTACATGGAGAATTAACCAAAATGCGATCTGTGATGAATGATACGGTGATTTATGATTGTACGGAAGACATAAAATTAGGGGACAAAGCGAAAGATGGTTATCAATTAAGACCTCACATAGTTTGGTTTGGAGAGATGGTGCCAATGTTGGATCAAGCAGCACAGGAAGTCATGACTGCTGATATTGTGATGGTGGTAGGTTCTTCTATGCAGGTTTATCCTGCGGCTGGATTGGTGGAATTTGCACCTGATGGTGTGCCAGTATATTACATTGACCCTAAACCTACGATTAATTACGAATTGGGCCGAAGTGCTAATTTGAAAGTGATGGAAGAGAAGGCGACTACGGGCGTTCGAAAGGTGGTAGATGAATTGATGGGGTAGATTTGATAGCTATTCAATGCTATTCCTAGTTAGACTCATTTTTTACCATTTAAATATTTAAGAACATTTAAGGGGTATTCTAAATGGACTTGAATGTCTAAATGGTAGAATAAATTTTATAGTCAATTTAGGTAGTCAATAGTGTTTATTCTAAAATTTTTTGTAAGGCAATAGCTGACAGCCCTTCAAAGGCTACCACGTACACACATTTGGGCAGTAACCCCTTTAGGGGTTTTATATCGGTAGAAATAGGTAATTGACCCAAGTTCTGACTGTGCCGTAGGTACAGTATGTGGTATATATTGTACCTACGGCACAATGAAAATCAAATAATTTA
>CALDTJ010000457.1 GCA_937924145.1 uncultured Saprospiraceae bacterium | reverse complement strand
TGTAAAATCTAAAAATCAAAATTTAAAAGTGAATTATTGGTCATATTTAACTGATAATCAATTAAATAACTACTGCTCTCTACTTTTCAATTTTAAATTTATCATTTTCAATTTTAGATTTAAAAATGTCAACTACTTTTGCAGTTTTGATAAACTTGTCCAAAATTTGGAGGTTTTATTTGAAGAGGGGGTTATGCTCTTAAAGCATGTAAGCTACCGTATTGAGCTTGAACCATACTCTTTAATTTTTTTCTTGCAAAGAAGATCCGACTTTTTACAGTTCCCATTGGAATATTCATTTCCGCAGCGATTTCGTCATAGTGATACCCATCCATGAACATCACAAATGGCTTTTGAAAATCTTCAGACAAACTATCTACCATACCCGTCAATTCTTTCATCATAATCAGTGAACCAGCATCTCCTTGACTCCCTTTGTTTTCTACCATATATCCGTAGTCTTCGACAGGTGCCTCTACTCTATTTCTCGTTTTCAATTTACGAAATTCATTGATGTAATTATTTCGCATAATTGTTGTTATCCATGCTTTAAAGTTCGTTCCTTCCTTAAAACGATCTTTGGCTTTATATGCTCTACAAAGGGTTTCTTGCATCAAATCTTGAGCATTGACCGTATCTCGTGTCAATTTCATTGCAAATGCAAACAATAAGTCCTCTAAAGGTTGGTACTGGGCATTAAATGCTGAAGAAGTCATACTAGGTGTTTTTTAATTCTAGGTTAATGAATGATGATGTATGTAAAATTTAAGTTGATTTTGCTGTGCTATTTGGCTATACTTACGCTGCCTTAAAAATCTGTCCGGATTCTATTTGAAAATAGTCATTGGTGAATCGGATACATGCTTTCTTTATCGTATTATTCATTTGTATGAAGATGAAAATATCATTTGCTAAAGACCTTTTTCTTTCTATCAACTCCGCTTGATTTAGCGTTCTGTTACTTGGTGTTTCTTGCAACTGTCTTCTTAGAAATTCAATACAATTGCTCAAGTAATCAAAATCGTCTTGAATCATTTCTTGCTTTGCCAAGTATCGCTTTGCGTCCGTTCTCGTCTTCAAATCGTAATGTCTTTTAACAATCGCTGACAAGACAAAAAAGTAATATTTGATATCTGTTGCAGAGGCATTCAAATCTGCTGCTAAATTATCTAGTACTGTTATAGAGTTAGGACTAGTTTTTTTTGTAAAAATTAATGTGTTTGTCATATCCTTAAATTTTAAATGCTTTTTGTATTGTTGTAATTGCTTACATTCCAACATAAGACAAAGCCGTGCCAAAAAATACAACTAACTGATTATCAATATTTTAAATTCATTTTCGTAATTTATTTTTGATGATATTTCATCAAAAAAATTAAATATCATCAAAAATTATTGCGCTTTATTAGATGGCAAAAAGTAGGTTATTCCAGAATTATAAAGAAATAGCAATTTGTTCTATGAGATATGTCAAATCTCCGAAGATTTGACATATCTAGGCTTTCCTTTAATTTTTCAACCAATCTTCCGCTGCAGTTTGCTCGCCTTCTCGGAAATATTTTAATTCAATATCAGCTGTATCTAATTTTTCGAAGGGAATTTCTTTTTCCATAGCTTTCGGGGCCAGTACTGCTACCCTAGTGCTCTTTTCATAAAAATCAAAAATCGTTTTCAACTCACCAAACAAATAATTTACTTCGATGTCAATCAAATTTTCTAATTGCAATAGTAGATTGAGTGCTGTTCTATCAGTCAAGTGAGCGGCTAATAAATTATTAATAAAAATATAATCAGCCTTGGTAGGTTCATTATCAATCGCAAATCCAATGCTGTCCTTGTGATTCGTTGGTAATTCTTTTACAGGTGAAGGATCTTGAGTATTGGCAGTTAGCATATTTATAGTTTTAGATAGTTTGATAAATACTGCTAAAACTATTGAATCGGTTGTATGTTCAAAGCTCAAAAGTCGCAAATAGCAATCGAACAAATCAAAGCCTCATCCTTTTTATAAATAAAGCTGATAACAATTGATTTAAAAACTAGTCAGCCTTTCATTTACTAACCTTTAAAATTTATTGAATATGTATTCAGAGGCAGGATTTTACGCAGGCGGACTTATAGCTACTATTGCATTTATTTGGGTAGCTTATGAAGTTTGGACCAAAAACTATAAATTATCTACATCAGGAAAGGTACTTTGGACAGCAGCCGCTTTTTTCTTTAGTATTATTACCGCTATTGTATATTATTTCACGCAGAAACGAAATGAGGTGTCTGCTGCATAGTATTCGTTCTAAATTTTACAGTAAGGCAATCCCTGCCAACCCTTCGAGGGCTGGCAGGGATTTTTTTTATTAAAAAAAGATCTATTCCTTCGTCAAAATCGTAAAATGGAAAGTACTCCCCTTCCCTAGTTCAGATTCTACCCAGATTGACTATCCTCCCTTTTTGGCAGTAAACGGTTTTTATTTGCTAGTTCCTTCTTAGTTACGGTCTAAATGTACTAAATGGTAGACTAAATTTCCTAGTACATCTTCGTGGTAAGTAGTAACAATTAAATATTTAGAACTAAAGGTACATGATATATGCCTAAAATCTAAGTTATTTTTTAGTAAGCAATAGCCGAAAACTGTTCTTTTTTGCAACTATTCAGCTCCATGACAAATTAGACTTATTTTTTACCATTTAGACATTTAAGTTCATTTAGACCACGACTTAAATGAACTTAAATATAAATGGTAGAATAAGTTTTATTGTGAAACTAGATGGTGAATAGTTCCTTTTTTAAGAAAAGCCATTTTTTCATTTTGATAAAAAACAACTGTCATTTCGACTTATAATAAGGCTAAAAATCTGCCAATAAATCAGTCATTTGTTAAGGTTTTTTTAAAATCCTTTTTTCACTGAGCAACGGCAAAGAGATTGATGTTTTAGCTAAGCAAAATATTGATTTACGATCATTAAAATCGTTTTCAATCGACCATTTTATTAATTAAAGTCACTATTCAGCAGATAAAGAGATCACTATTATTTTTTACCATGTAGGTACTATTTAAGTTCATTTAAGTTGCTAGAAGAGAAACTTCAATGCACTCTTATGAACTAAATGGTAGAAAGAAAACAGTATTTCTTGTTTCGATGAATAGTTACAATTAAAAAAGCAATTTATGAAAAAGCAAATCATTCTTCCCGCTTTGGTTGCCTTCTTGGTAAGTGCTTTAACTTTTAGCGGATTCCAGTATTTTGAAAATACGGGAAGCAAGACTATTCAAATTGAACATGTCAATTCGACCCCTGCAAGTAGCGTCCTGTATGCCCAAGATAAAGACGGCGATTTTATTCCGATGGACTTTACCAAAGTAGCGGAGCAAACAACAGATGCCGTAGTTCACATTAAATCTACTTCAACTGCCCAATTAGGACAAAATCCCTATGCACAAGGTCAACAAGTGCCTGACATTTTTGAGCGATTCTTTGGTCCTGATGGATTAGAGCGACCACAATCTCAGCGACCATATAGACAACAAACTCCTCAAGCGAAAGTTGGTACAGGAAGTGGGGTGATTATCAACCAAGATGGCTATATCGTCACCAATAATCACGTCATTGACAATGCTGAAGATATCGAAGTGACTTTGTACGACAACCGAACTTTTAAGGCGAAAGTGATTGGAACAGATCCTACTACTGATCTAGCCTTATTGCAAATTAAAGAAAAGGGCCTACCCTACATTCCATTCGCAGATTCTGACAATATCAAAGTTGGTGAGTGGGTGGTTGCCGTTGGTAATCCATTCAACTTGAATTCTACTGTAACGGCAGGCATCGTTTCTGCCAAAGGCCGAAGTATCAACATTCTAAGAGAACAATACGCTATTGAGAGTTTTATCCAAACGGATGCAGCAATTAACCCAGGAAATAGTGGTGGTGCATTGGTCAGATTAGATGGTTCTCTAGTGGGTGTGAATACGGCTATTGCCAGCCCTACAGGTGCTTATTCTGGCTATGGTTTTGCCGTACCGAGTAATATTGTCCAAAAAGTAGTAGGTGATTTATTAGAATATGGAACCGTACAAAGGGGCTATTTAGGGGCAATGATTAGAGGCGTAGATGCTAGTTTGGTGAAAGAAAAAGAATTGTCTGTCAATACAGGTGTATACTTAGAAAAAATAACCGAAGGAAGTGCAGCTGACGAGGCAGGCTTGCAAGCAGGAGACGTAGTTGTGGCTATTAATGGCAATGCGATCAAGACCAATGCTGACCTTTTAGGAAATATAGCAGGCTATAGACCGGGAGCAGAAATTGATATTACAGTTAATAGAACAGGAACAGAGAAAACCTTTGCTGTTACCTTGAAAAACAAAGCTGGAAATACCGAATTAGTAGCAAAAGAAAGTCTGGCTTTATCTCAAAAATTAGGCGCAGAATTGCAGACACTAGATGCAAGCATTGCCGAAAAACTGGGGATCAAAGGTGGTGTGAAAGTTACTAAAATACTCCCTGGTACCGTTCGTAAATCGACCAATATGCAGGAAGGGTTTATCATAACTAGCGTAGATGGACAGACCGTAAAATCGGTGGAAGATTTAGAGGATATTTTAGAACGAAAAGAAGGTGGTGTGATGGTAGAAGGGCGCTATGAAGATAGTGCGGAGACGTTCTATTATGCTTTTGGATTGGGGGCGTAATACTCCAGTTGGGTTTGCTATCTTTTTTTAAACTTGATCCGTACGGATTAAGTTTAAAAAAATAGCAAACCTAACTTAATTTAAGGAATCAAATAGTTAGGTTACAGGCTAATCGAGCATGAATGGTATTTTCGTATCTGACACCTGTATCCCGATAGCTATTGGGAGTCTGATACGTATGCTGAAAATCAATGCCTTACAGTTACGTTACGCATCAGATAATTTTAAAATCTAACGACACCCCATATTTTTTAATCATCAAATCCTGAAAGGATTGAAGGTGAATAGCCCCCAATAAAATTGGGGGAAGTGATATTTTAAGCACTTCCTTACAAGTCTGAAAGACTTGAACATTAAAATTCCTATTATTCAAGCCTTTCAGGCTTGTCCAACGCCCTATTTATTCATTTCCCCCGATTTCATCGG
>CALDTJ010000456.1 GCA_937924145.1 uncultured Saprospiraceae bacterium | reverse complement strand
ACAAAAGGAAAGCAGATCGTTGAGTTGGATGTTGCGACGAAAAATTTAACGGATGGTGTTTATATTTTACAGATTTCTGATCAATCAGATAGGATTTTAGCTACTAAGAAAGTTTTTAAAGGACAGGCGTAGTTTTAACTGGTAGCACAGCCTTTAGGCTGTTCGGTTAGGCGACCTTTAGGTCGGCATCATATACTTTACTATATGAAAATAGGTCTAAAGACCTTAAACCGAACAGGCTCAAGCCTGTGCTACCAGTTACTTCGAAACTTGATAATAAACCTGTTCCTGACTCCCAACCCCAATATCCTCAAAACCATTAAAATCCAAATAAACAGGTTTGCTAGCATGTGTTTGTAACAACATACTCAATAATAATTCGGCAGCACCTTTAGCTTTTCCTTCTTTAGATATAGCAGGTAATAAAACCATAATTTTCCCGTGACTATAAATGAAAAAATAGACGGCTAATAAATCACCTTTTTTATTGGTAATACCATTGGCAAATCCCCAACCTCTGTGCATTGCATTGTACATGATACGCAAATAGGCGAAGTAATTTTCTTTTTTATAATTTTTGGAATGAGCTTTATAAAAATCAACGACCTTTTCTGGTTTTAGATTAGAGGCAGGTTGTAACTGATGTTCGGCTGCTTTAGCTAATTGTTGGTGAAAAGCAGGCGAGAAGTCGCCTTGTAAATCTTGATAAGGCTTATTTAATATTAGTTGTTGTCGCCTTAAATTCTCTACTTTCAAGCCAAGGCTGCTAGGGATTTTAGCTTGATTAGAAATGTTGATTTTTAAAGATTTATAATCACTAGGTAAGGCATCCATAAAAGCCTTAATTCGAGCTCCAGATAGCATGTTTTCAGAATAAATACCTCCTTCTATAATCAATTCTGGTTGATAAATCTGCTTTCGTCCCAACCAATTTTTTTTCCAAATCAATGGAAAAACAGAACCATAATCTTCTGTTATTAGTCCTTCCCAATCTTTGGTAATCGCATCCAAATACCACATATACCCAGAGACATTACCATTATTGGCATAGTGTACACAACTATTCCACTTACTTTTATCTATTTCTTCTCTGCTAACTCTAAGTATCTTCATTTATAAGTTTTAATATGAAATCGAGTAAGGAGCAATTGAATGTCGCCCACTGCAAACTGCCTTACTGCCAACTGTATTACTGTTCACTGCCAACTGGTCTTTTCTTTTTCCAACGCTTGTGCGACCACAACCAATATTGTGGCTGATCGATAATAATTTCTTCCAATAATCGGGTATGTTTTTCGCTAATTTCTCCATAAGCAGTTTCCTTAGGATTGTCTGCTAGTGGAATAAATTCAAACTCATAATATCCACGTTTTACTTTACTTACTTTTCCAAAAACAACAGGATAATCATATTGTTTTGCATATCTTTCAGAACCCATCATCACACCCGTTTCTTGACCTAAAAAGGAGGTCCAATAAGCGGATTTAGCAGAGATAGGCGATTGGTCAGCACCAAATAGCACAGCGATTAACCGATTTTTATCTTTTTCAAAATTTGTTCTGACTTCTTTCTTGGGCCATAATTCTAGTCCAAATCGTGCTCTAGATTTTCGTATCTGATTGTTAATAAATTCATTTTTTAAAGGAGCATAAATGCCTATTGATTGGTGAGGAATTTGCTGGTTACTTGCCGTAGCTGCCATCTCCCAATTATTATAATGACCTGCTGGAATGATTAGACTCTTACCTTGCTGAGCATATTTTTCCATCAATTCTGGATTCAGAATCTTACAACGTTTCTTAAGTTCTTGATCTGATATACTGAACATCTTGACTGCCTCGATGATTAGATCGCAAAAATGACTGTAAAAACCTTTGGCAATAGTAGTGATTTCTTTTTCTGTTTTATTAGGGAATGCATTTTTTAGGTTGCTAAAAACTACTTTTTGACGGTATTTTATACCATAATATAGCACTACGTAAAAGAAATCAGAAATTCTGTAGAGAATAGAAAAAGGTAGGTAGGAGAGTGGTTTGATGAAAATAAGGAAGAGTAGTTTACCCATTATTTAGTGGCTCTTATCATATTAATTTTACCACATAGTCACATAGTAAAAGCACATAGGGCACATAGTTTTCCTAATTAGATGTTGACCGAGCATTAGCATTTTTTCTAAGCTAAATTTGAACAAAACTTTTCTTAAAAAACTTTAAAATAAGATCTTTACATCTAGCTTAGCATATATAGCTACTGCTCGAAATTGTCAAAACTACCGCTCGAAAAACTATGTGTTCTATGTGTCTTCACTATGTGACTATGTGGTGAAAATAACGTTAGCTATCTGGTGAAAAAGAAAATTAAGTCATTTCAGCAGGAATCAATTCCTCTATCTTCTCAATCTCTTCTTTTAGATTTCGATCAATCTCTCGATACCAATTGACGTGTAAAGAAGATTGATTACAACCACCTACATGACCAATGCATTGTGTATGTTTATGCCGATTCTGGCAAGCAGGACAAACACCTGTTGTTTTGAAGGTATCCCAAATATGTCCGCACTTGGAACAACCCCAATATTCTCCGCCATCAGGTTCCCATTCGCATTTTGGGCAAGCAATTTTTGTATCGTAGCTCATAGAATAGTTTTTTTGATTAGAACTTGTGTAAAGTTAAACATACCATTAGGATAATACAACGTAAACTATATTTCAAAAACCTAATTTGTACCTTTGCGACATGTCCAATCCGCTTATAAGTATCCTAATGCCCGTAAAAAATACGGCTGATTTCTTACCAGACTGTTTGAATTCCATTATTCAACAAACAGAAAAGCATTGGGAATTAATAGCTATAAACGACCACTCAACGGATGATTCTTTAACTATATTAGACCAATTTGCAGCTAAAGAGGAACGAATTACTGTTTTAACCAATGATGGAAACGGAATTATCGACGCCTTAAGATTAGCCTATAAAAATAGTAAAGGTGAACTGATTACCCGAATGGATTCTGATGATTTGATGCTGCCAGAAAAATTAGCCATTTTGAAAAAGCAGTTAATAGAAAATGGAGCAGGTCATTTAGCCACTGGTCAAGTACAATATTTTTCAGCAGATGAGTTGGGAGATGGTTATTTAAAATACCAAGATTGGTTGAATGGACTGACCGTTAAAGGAGAGAACTTTAAAGACATTTATAAGGAATGTGTGATTCCGTCACCCTGTTGGATGATTCATCGGGTAGATTTGGAAAAATGTGACGCTTTTCGGCCTAGCCGTTATCCCGAAGATTATGATTTGTGTTTTCGATTTTATGAAAGTGGTTTAAACGTTATTCCAAATGATAGCGTTTTACACCAATGGCGAGACTACCCAAATCGTACTTCTCGAACGGATAAAAACTATGCGGACAATCGATTCTTAGATTTGAAAATTCATTATTTTCTAAAATTAGAGTATGATAAAGAACGACCTTTAGTAATATGGGGAGCAGGTAAAAAAGGCAAGTTGATTGCTCGACAGTTGATTGCAGAAAAAATTGATTTTCAGTGGGTTTGTAATAATGAGCGAAAGATCGGAAAAGATATTTATGGTCAATTATTATTACCTTTTAATGCGATTCGAAAAATGAATCAACCGCAACTGATTATTTCTGTAGCGGGGGAAGTGCCACAAAAAGAAATATTAAATTATTTGAAAAAAGAAAAATTCATAGAACAACAGGACTATTATTTTTTCTGCTAAAGAGTAAGAGTAGCGACTAGTCCATAAAATAAGATTAGTATTTAAATACTAATTTATTGAAAAAGTATTAAATTAGCCAATATTTACATTAAGGCGTATACAAAGTTTTTTTGACGCAGAAAGACGCTGTTTGAAGTTATGAAATGTTATGTTTAGGCTTATGTTTAGATTGAAAAACAAAAGGAAAACATAAAAAAGTCATAATAATCAGCGTCTCTCTGCGTCAAAAAATAAACATTATCAAAACTTTGTACACACCTAATTTACATTTAAAAATAAACCTAAACTTAAAAATGGAATTCCTAACCACACCCGATTCAAGATTTGAAAATTTACCAGATTACCCTTATGCACCGAATTATGTAGAAGTAGGCGATGGCATGAAAATGCATTATGTCGATGAAGGGCCAAAAGATGGTGAAATTGTTTTATTGCTACACGGCGAGCCAAGTTGGTCTTATTTATATAGAGAAATGATTCCTGTTTTTGTAGATGCAGGATATCGTACGATTGCTCCAGATTTAATTGGTTTTGGAAAATCTTCTAAGCCTACCAAAACATCTGATTATACTTACCAGAGACATATTGATTGGGTGAAATCATTAGTACACCAATTGGATTTACAAGGGATTAATTTGTTTTGCCAAGATTGGGGTGGATTGATTGGATTAAGAATATTGGCAGAGGAATCAGAGCGATTTAGTAGGGGAGTAGTTGGTAATTCTGGTTTACCTACAGGCGAACATGGCGCTAATGAGGCGTTTAAAAAGTGGCAACATTTTTCACAGACGGTTCCTGTTTTCCCTGTTGGTTCAATGATTCAAAAAGCGACGGTAGTAGAATTGACAGATGCAGAAATTGCTGCTTATGACGCACCATATCCAGATGAAACTTATAAGGCTGGTGCAAGAATTTTCCCTGCTTTAGTGCCTACAACCACAGACAACCCAGAGACCATGAATAATAAAAAGGCATGGGGATCTCTAATGAAATTTGATAAGCCATTTTTGACTTTATTCTCAGATAGTGACCCAATTACGAAAGGAGGAGAAAAGGTGCTACAAAAATTGATTCCAGGCACAAAAGGACAAAATCACACGATTATCGAAGGCGGTGGACACTTCTTGCAAGATGATAAAGGAGAGGAGATTGCTAAATTGATGATTGAATTTATGATGACGACGTGATGCGGGTTGCGAGTTGCGAGTTACGGGTTGCGCAAACCCCGCAACTCGCAACCCGCAACTAACTCCTACTCAACTCCTTCAATTCCTTCTTCACCGCCACTACTCTCCGTTCTTCTTCGATCACCACTGGCGCAGCTACTCTAGAATCACAATTTGGCATAGAACAACGTTCACAAGTGGTGTTGACTGTTCGATGTTTTAAATCGGGATCACTTAAGAAATTAAAGATACTTCTCAATTTGGTATTCAATCTAAAACCTACCGTTACGCTTACGCTTTCCTTTGGATTATGAAAATCTGGTTTGGCAAGTGAGATACATAGATATTCTATTTCGGTTTCCCAATATTTTGAAATTTGTACATTGACCATTTGTTTGATGCTTGGGTCCAATGTCATATTCGTCCGTAATTTCTTTAGAATTTTAATGGCTACCCAACGGTGACAATAATGTTCGTTCAATAGATTGCCATACGGGTTGTGGAGTTGACCAAGATGTAATTCTTGGGTCATGGTATATTCCTTCAAATCTTGACTACCCGTCATTCGTTGGAAAAATAATTGTTCGATGCCGAAATGATGGGGTAGAATATTCAAAAGACGTTTTAGCAAAGTCTCTTGGGTTACATCGTATTTTTCTATCAAACCAAGGAACAACTCAGGACGCCAAGTATTTTTTTGTACAATCGTCCGAATATCTTGTACCAATTCTTCTTCCTTCATTAATAAGGAAACAGCGAAGTAAGAGGCGAAAAAATTATTCAACATCTTCTCAAAAGAAGACGTCTGTACCATTCTAGTTTCTAATGGACGAGTTTTGAAACCCAAATATTGAAAACCTAACTCTCTTGCTAGTAGAAAATTATTTTGTGCGTCTACTAAGCCCTCATTAATCATTAAAACCTTCCGCTTAGGTGCATATAAGGAACGAATATTTTTTAGGTTTTCTTTAGAAGGTAAGGTTGTTCTATCCACTTCAATATCGTAGATGTCTGATAACTTCTCTTCTAAAAATTCTTTAGTATAAGGTAGAGTATCTGGCACACCATGTTCGACCCTAAAGTTATCTACTGCTTTTTCTAAATCTTCAAAGTAGTTATTGTGCATGTCTTGGTAAGCACGCAAAGCCACTTCATAAAATTCGTCTTGAGTAATCTGGTAGTTTCTTCTGATTTGAAAAATAGTACCTATAAAAGCATTGACCTTGTCTGGTGTATTGGTAAATAGTTCGACTAATTTTTTTGGACTAATGCCAAATTCGTCTAAAGGAAATAATTTAAAAAAATCTGAACTCAGTAGATCAATTACTGGCTGCAATTTTTTAGAGGCATGCGTAGAAACCATAAAATCGTAGTCCACTCCAAAAGCCTCTGCCAATACAGTAATCTTATTTGGTTTGGGGTATTTCTTTCCTTTTTCAATATCACTCAAATAGGATAAAGAGAGTCCAGTTTTGTCTTGCAATTGCTGATAAGACAGCCCCTGCTGCTGGCGCAAATAGCGCACTTTAAAACCGAAAATCATCTTTATTACCTGATTATCATCAATCATAGAAAATGAATAAATTTATTGATTTAGCGAAAATTTCGCTAATTGAAGTGTTAAAGTTTATTTTTATTGGAAAAAAATAAATATTTCTTTCAACCCTCTTTTGAAGATGAAAAATGCTGTTAAAGCAAGCAAAGTACCAAAAATATAGCAAAATGAGCCGTTTTTAGCGAATAAGATAAATCAAATCGCTAATATATTTCAATTAGAGAAATAAAATAATTTAGCGAAAATTTCGCTATTCAAGAAAATCTGGTATAAATTGTGCCTGTATTCATTAACATATAAAATTTTTGAATACTGGATCGTAGCTTTTTATTATGAATAAATATTTTTTGTGAAAGCTACGATTTAAAGTTTTACTAAAACCAAATCATTTTCGCCTTAAACTTTAAAACCTTATTATCATGACAATGCTTAAAACAGACTTCAAAAAACAATTTAACATCAAATGCAAAGCAGCTCATTGGAACCTTGCGCCTGAATTATTAGCGGAGGCATCTATTAGAAATGGTCACGCTGTTTTATCAGATCAAGGTGCTTTAGTAATTGAAACGGGAGAATTTACAGGACGTTCTCCAAAAGACAAATTTGTTGTAAAAGATAAGGTCACAAAAGATACGGTAGACTGGAATGAGATCAACCAACCAATTTCTACTGCTCACTTTAAAGGTTTAGTAAAAAAGATGTTGGCTTATGCCGAAACGCAAGAATTATATATTCAAGATGTTTTTGCTTGTGCTGATCCTAGATATAGATTAAATGTCAGAGTGATTGCTCAATTTCCTTGGAGTTGCCAATTTGCTCACAATATGTTCCAAAACCCTACCACGGAAGAAATTGAAAATTTCAATCCAGAGTGGACGATCCTTTGTTTACCAAAATTTATGGCAATTCCTGCCGAAGATGGTACCCGTCAACACAATTTCACCATCGTTAATTTCACAGAAAAAACAGTAATTATTGGAGGAAGTGGATATACGGGAGAAATTAAGAAAAGTATTTTTTCTGTTTTAAATTATACTTTACCATTAGAAGAGAATGTTTTGCCAATGCATTGTTCTGCTAACGTTGGAAAGGGGGGTGATACAGCAATTTTCTTCGGCTTATCTGGTACTGGAAAAACAACTTTATCAACTGACCCAGAAAGAAAATTAATTGGAGATGACGAACACGGTTGGGCTAAAGAAGGTGTATTTAATTTTGAAGGTGGTTGCTATGCAAAATGTATTAACCTAAATGCAGAAAAAGAACCAGAAATTTATAAAGCCATTCGTCACGGTGCGATTCTAGAAAATATAACGTTTAAAGCAGGGACTCGTACGCCTGATTTCGATAATACCGATATTACTCAGAACACTAGAGTTTCTTACCCTATTCATCACATTGACAATATCATGGCACCTTCTAAAGGTGGAAACCCCAAGAATATTTTCTTTTTGACTTGTGATGCTTTTGGTGTGCTGCCTCCTATCTCTAAGTTGGATAGAAACCAAGCTATGAAGTATTTCTTATTGGGTTATACAGCTAAGGTTGCTGGTACAGAGGCGGGAGTTGTAGAACCGCAAATGACTTTTTCTTCTTGTTTTGGTGCACCATTTTTGCCTTTAGCACCTGCACATTATGCTAAGATGTTGGGTGAAAAAATGGAAGAACATAATACAAATGTTTGGTTAGTGAATACTGGCTGGACAGGTGGCGCTTATGGCGT
>CALDTJ010000455.1 GCA_937924145.1 uncultured Saprospiraceae bacterium | reverse complement strand
TAGTTTAATCGAGTGTATTTTTTCGTTAGGCTAGGCATTTTTTTAGAGAATAGCCGTAGCTCTTTGATAAAAAAATAACGAAGCATAACGGAAAAAGACGCCGATTTAACTTGTCAAGGATTTATGACTTGAACCACTAGTGTAATCGTAACTAAGTGTAAACTTATAAAAAAAGGCAAAAAAAAAGCGAATCATTCAAAAGAATAATCCGCTTTTTTTGTTTGGATGATTTATCCAAGTTCAATATGCTTGTAATCGGTAACGGTCAAGTTCTTATCAATACTTTGCAAGTATTGCGTAATTGACTGCTTGTTACTCTTTACATACATCTGATTCAATAAAGTTCTTTCTTTGTAGAATTTATTTAATCTACCCATAGCGATCTTTTCCAAGATTGCCTCAGGCTTACCTTCTTGTCTAGCTTGATCTTTTCCAATCTCAATCTCCTTCTCTACCACAGTAGCATCTACCCCATCCTTATCTAAAGCGATTGGACGCATAGCTGCTACTTGCATAGCAACGTTCTTTCCTGGCTCGACGAAGGTTGGGCCTTCTAAGTTCAAAGCAACGATTACACCAGCACGGTATCCCATGTGGATGTAAGGAATTACTTGACCTTCTCCAGCAGCAGTTTCGATTTTCTCGTACTTACTGATTTCTACCTTTTCTCCGATTACACCGATCTGCTCTACTAACTTTTCAGCAACCGTCATACTACCTTCAAAAGGCAATGCGTTTAACTCTTCTAAAGTGTCAGGCGTATGCTTTAGTGCCAATTCAGCCATAGAATTTGCTAAAGCGATAAAGCTTTCTCCTTTTGCTACGAAGTCAGTTTCACAACCTAACTTGATAACTACTCCTTTATTTCTATTACCAGAAGTCAATGCGATCACAACGCCTTCATTAGCATCTCTATCCGCACGCTTTCCAGCCATTTTTTGACCTTTCTTACGTAAGTATTCAATTGCTTTGTCTGTATCTCCGTCCGCCTCTACCAATGCCTTCTTACAGTCCATCATACCTGCGCCCGTCAAATCACGCAGTTTTTTAACGTCTTTAGCAGAAATTGCCGCCATTATTTTAAGATTAATTTGTTAGTGAAATTGTGTTAGTTGAATGACTATTAATACATCTTTGGCGAACAATATGTTACCTCAAAATAATTAATAATTAATCAATAAATATGAACTTAAGCTGCTGCCTCTTCTTTCTTTCCTGCTTTTGCACCTTGTCTTTCGTTCAAACCTTCTTGAATACAGCCTACGATATAATCTGTAATTGCTTTTACAGACTTAGAAGCATCATCATTTGCAGGGATTGCAAAATCTACTTGATTAGGATCAGAGTTAGTATCAACGATACCGAAAGTCTTTAATCCTAATTTGTGAGATTCTTTCACTGCGATATGCTCGTGCTGAATATCAATAATAAATAAAGCAGAAGGTAAACGGTTTAAGTCCGCGATACCACCTAATACTTTGTTCATTTTATCTCGCTCTCTAGTCAAAGTCAAACGTTCCTTCTTAGTAACGCTTAATTTTGCATCAGACAACATGGTGTTGATACTCTGCATTTTTTTTACAGATTTACGGATAGTAGAGAAGTTAGTCATCATTCCCCCTAACCATCTGTCAGTTACGAATGGCATTCCTACACTCTTTGCTCCGTCAGACACGATTCCTCTAGCTTGCTTTTTAGTAGCCACAAACATGATCTTCTTACCTGCTTTTGCCATTGCCTTCGCTGCCTTTCCAGCTTCTTCCAATGCCTCAATCGTACGGTTGATATCGATGATGTGAATACCTTTTCTTTCCATGAAGATGTAAGGCATCATCTTTGGATTCCATTTACGCTTTAAGTGTCCGAAGTGAACACCTGCATCCAAAAGTTCCTTATAAGTTGGAGTCTTCATATTATCTTAAATTGTTAGTTTTTAAAATTTGTGAATTGTTGTATTGCCAAAGCAACAAAACAATGTAACCCAGTAACGAATTAACGCTTTGAGAACTGGAAACTCTTTCTTGCCTTTGGCTTACCGTACTTCTTACGTTCAACCACTCTCGCATCTCTAGTCAAGAATTTCTTAGATTTCAAAGGAGATCGGAACTCTTCGTTTAGTTTTACAAGTGCTCTAGATACAGCCATTCTAACTGCCTCAGCTTGCCCTTTAAAACCACCACCTTTAACGTTTACTTTAAGATCGTAAATATTTTCAGCCTCCACTGTTGTAAAAGGTTCCATGACCTTATTCTGAATATGTATCTGAGGGAAGTAATCTTTTAAGCCTTTGCCATTAATGACAATTTTACCTTCGCCTTTCGTTAAATAAACTCTAGCGACAGATGCTTTTCTTCTCCCAATAGCATTAATCATTTCCATATTATATTACTATTTTGATTTTTAATTTAATGAGCGAACCCAATTATTTTAGGTCTGCTGGTTTTTGTGCTTGATGCGGGTGCTCGCCACCTGCATAGACAAATAATTTTCTAAACATCGCTCTTCCAAGCTTGTTCTTTGGCAACATTCCTTTTACTGCCTTCTCAACAATAAAAGTTGGTTTCTTAGCAGCCATTTCAGCAGCAGTAGCTGTCTTCTGTCCACCTGGGTAACCAGAGAAAGTGATGTACTCTTTTTGAGCCATCTTCAAGCCAGTAAATCTTACTTTATCCGCATTGATCACGATAACGTTGTCACCTGTATCAACATGAGGTGTATAAGAAGGCTTATGCTTACCTTTAAGTACGTGTGCGATTCTTGTCGCTAAACGACCTACTACCTCACCTTCAGCATCAACGATAAACCACTTACGATCTACAGTTTCTTTATTTGCTGACTGCGTCTTATAACTTAATGTATTCACGCTTAATCTTTTTAATAATTAAAAATTACGCCTATTAGTTATGCCCTAAAAGGCTGCTTTTTTGAAAAGCTGTGCAAAGGTAGGAGTGTTTTTAAGATAAAACAAGCATTTTAAGGAATTATTTTTACACGCACCTTCATAACTAGCTGATAATCAGTTAAAATTTCGCACAAAAATTTTAGTCGGATTAAATTTAATCGTAAAAAAATGAAAAATTAGAAAGAAATTATTTGGATGGAGTGTTAATAAAATCTACGTTTTTTGAAGGAAAGGGCAGTTTTAGAGTAGTTTATATAAGATTCCAAAAGAATTCAGGTAAAATATATTGATTTTTATTTAGAAATGTGACATATATTAAAAATTACATAAAACATTATTAATCAATTATTTAAACTAAAAATACAATTAATCACTCCTATCAAAAATCAACTATTATTGAGTAAAAAATATTGAAAACATTAGAAAATTGTTATTTTATAAAGTAATCAAAATATATATTTTTGTGACATAGAATAATACAACACAATTTAAATTTCCCTTTCCCAACCGATTCAGAAACCGATCTCCGCAGTTAAATTTACTTAAAAGCAGTTCTTCTCGTTAAAATAAGAAATTAGGTTTAATAAATAGCGATAGTTTTCTTTTTGGGTGAAATCTTGCTGATGGGCAGGATTTCGCCTAAGAACTATGCTAAGTAACGGCAAAACAATAACTCCGCCACCCGCCCGACTGCGTCAGCGGGCTGGTTTGGACGGTTTCTTTTGCCCTCATTTTCTACCAAAAATTATTTCCGTAGCCCTGCTATGAAAAGAATTTTTGGCAAAAACTGAG
>CALDTJ010000454.1 GCA_937924145.1 uncultured Saprospiraceae bacterium | reverse complement strand
CCCCATCCACTTTTTGGTATCCAGAAAATGTAGAAAAACTAATTTTTATGAGAGGAGTGGCTTTAGCGGGTAGATGGGAAACTATGATGAATAATAAATTTACTTAATCAATAAAGTCGCGGACAAATCCCGATTACACCCATGTATAGGGGTTTTTACACAACCCCCAATATTCGAATTACCCATACTTTTCACCGTAGTGTCTTTCTTTTTTAACAAAAAAATAGCACCATTTTAGTACTAAAATGGTGCTATTTTTATTCAAGTAATTTAACTGCTACGACTCCATAGCCATTTCACCTTCTTTCGGAGCCGACAACTGCTTGCCCTTCCCCAAAATAGCATTCGCATAATTTTCCCAACTCATCTTTTTCGTCATAGACTCCACATTATTACGATCAATCGGTTGTTCTAAGAAATGAATCATCTCAGCCGCCATAGAATCTGTATCTTCTGCCTCTGCCAAATAACCATTGAAACCGTGGTCAATAGTTTCTGGGAAATGCCCAACCTTCGTTGCGAGAATAGGCATTTTGAAGTTATAACTCAATGATTCTACTCCTGAAGGTGTTGCATATTCATAAAATAACAAAACAGCATCACTGATTTGGAAAAACTTATTGACATCTTCATTCGCAATAAATTCATTACGAATTAGGGTTTTATCTTTTAAATTTAATTTGTCGATTAATTGGAGTGGACGGTATTCTTTTTCGTCAGATTTACTATTTAAGAAAACCTTCTTAGCCGCTCCAAACAAAGCCGTTTTTAGCTTAGTAGACCACTTATTTTGATCTAAAGTTTTCCAAAAAGATTCTCCACAAATGACCAAAGAAACATCATCTCGCTGATCTGCCACCTTTTTAAATGCCTCAATGGCATGATGCAAACCCTTATATTTTCGAATAAAACCGAAGAATAAAAAGACGTTCTCTTTCAAGTTATGTTCTTTTTTGAACGCTGCTACATCGAACTTCGGATCAGGTTGGAAAAGATCATAAATTGGGTGATAGAGTTTGATAACGGTTTGTTCGCCTGTCGTAGCACGCTTACCCGTTTCATTCACCAAGAATTTTTTATTCGGATACAATTCTTTCAATTCATCCACGGTTTTGTAAGCGTGGGTGAGGTAAGTATGTGCAGGTTGGATACCATAAGCGGTAAACTTTTTATCCAAAGAACTGCTCTCTTTTTGAATCACAAAGTGTAAATCAAAAATCACCTCAATATCCGTATTCGCTCGGATTTTTCTAGCAATCCGACCAAGTGGAATTCCTTGAATAGCAATCGCCCATTGAAAAATAACGATGTCAGGATTTAAATCCTTAATAAATTGGTAAGTCTCTGTCCAAGATAAGGGATTATTATAATTGGTAATGTACTTTACCTTGATATTCGTCCCTTCTAAAAAGTCCGTTTTACTTGTCTTATCGACAAATTCTCTTGGAATAATAGCAGGATATTGCTGTGTCCAAGAAACAATCGTTACTTCCACATTCGATAGCTTATCAAATGCTTTGGCTAATGATGTATTATAATTGGAAATCCCTCCTTTGAACTTTGGACCTGGTCCGAAACAAACTATTTTTTTCATCTTTTGGTGATTAGTAATTAGTGATTGGTGACAAGTTGCGCACAACCATTCACCAATCACTAATCACCAGTTACTAAACGCCTAAATCATAAAAAGTATTTAACAGTCATACGACCTCAGCGGCTCTTTCTCTTTCTAAGGCTGCTTTATAAATTCTAGTCATTCCTTCTTCTAAAGAAATCTTTGCCTCCCAGCCTAATTTCTCTTTCACATAATCCATATTGCAATAGCGAGAGTGAACGCCTACGGGCTTATCCAACAACTGCTTAATTTCTGGCTCGTAACCAGCAATATCACAAAGGGTATGAATAATTTCGATAAAAGAAGTCAATTTACCTCTACCGATATTGAAAGCTGACCCATCTTTGATGGTATCCATACCAATAAAAATACAGTCTAATACATCGTCGATATGTACAAAATCTCGACCTTGTTTTCCTGTTCCCCAAACTTCTACTGGGTTCTCTCTACGAGCAATCCTAGCCGCAATAGCAGGAATTGGATAAGTCAAATCTTGATCTTCGCCATAACCAGAGAACGGACGGATACAAGTAACCGATACGTCGTAATATTTAGCAGCAATGTAAGCTAAGTACTCACCTGTCAACTTAGACCAACCATAAGTCATATCTGGTTGACCCATATTTTTGAAATCAATATCTGATTCACTCAATGCAATTGCGCCAGCCTCCGTTTGTTTGTCCACTGGGTAAGCAGCACTAGAACTCGGATATAAGACTCTTTCGGGCTTATGTCGAGTCAACCAAAAGAAAAACTCAGCATCAATGGACAAATCAAGTGCTACCATCATCGGGTCGCCATCAATAGTTGCCCGACCACCAACGATCGCTGCAAAATGGAAAACGTCTGCAAATCTTTCAAAGTCCAAGCCGTATTTTTCTTGTACGTGGCGAGGATTATCAATCATATTCGCCAATAAACGGCGGAAATCTTCTTTTAAAAATAACAGTCTTTCGTCCGCTCCAAATACTTCGATGTCCTCGTTGTCGCCTACTTTTTCAGCGTCCAACCAAGTGGAGGGATGTGTTCCGACTAATAAATTGTCAACAAAAAGGATTTTGTCATTGGTTGTCTTGTACAATCGCTTTACCATGTTACGACCTACAAAACCACAGCCGCCGGATACTAGGTGAATTTTCATGTGTTTCAGATTTGATGAAGGATTTATAATTAATTTAAAATTGAAAATCTAAAATTTAAAATTGAAAAGTTCAAAAATAAACGGACCAATCTTAAAGTCGGGAATCAATTGTTTTTATCAAATTATTTAATATAAAAACATACAAATAAATGATATTTTTATACTAAGAAAAACAGATATAGAACTATACGAACTTTTTTACTCAAGGTTATAGTTGAAAAAGGTTATTAAAAAGTTATTTGAAGGAATCGCCGATTTTGAGCAATTCTTATTGGCTTTTAAATCCAGAACGGTCATGGCATCTAGTTTTTGCCTATATTGCGTACAATAGAACAGCAATCCTCATTTCCATATTACCTTATTTACTAATAACCTTCATTTTGAATGCAACAGAAGATTAAAGAAACGCTCAAGCAATCAGTAATGTTAAAGCTGCAAATTATTGATAACGAGCAACTTATTAATGAAATTGTCAATATTTCTAAAGAATTAATTTATTTGTTTAAAAATGAGCAAAAGGTTTTATTCTGCGGAAACGGTGGTAGTGCCGCAGATGCCCAACATCTAGCAACTGAACTTTCTGGTCGATTTTATCTAGAGCGAGCTCCTTTATTTGCAGAGGCTTTACACGGAAATACTTCTTTTTTGACGGCAGTAGGGAATGACTATTCCTTTGAGGAAATTTTTGCTAGAGGGGTCAAAGCAAAAGGAAGAGAAGGAGATGCTTTGATTGCTATTTCTACTTCTGGAAAATCTAAAAATATCATCAAAGCGATCGAATCGGCTAAAGAGAAAAATATGTTGACTATCGGTCTGACGGGCGAAAAGGGTGGCAAAATGGAAAAATTATGTGATTACATCGTCAAAATCCCTTCTAAGGATACGCCTCGGATACAGGAGGCTCATATTTTGGTGGGTCATATTATTTGTGAGTTGGTGGAGGCGGCGTTGTTTGGGAAGAAGGGTTAAACCAACTCCGCATCCCAAACCACATCCTTAACATCGGCATAAACTCTCCGAACCCCTTCTTCCAAGCTAATCCCAGATTTCCAGCCCAAGCTTTCTAACTTATTATTATTCATCAACTTACGAGGTGTACCATCTGGCTTAGAAGTATCTAAAACAATCTCTCCTTCGTAGCCCACTACTTTTTTGATCAATTGTGCCAAACCTAAAATAGTGATTTCTTCCCCTGTTCCAGCATTTACAAAACCCTCTTCATTGTGATTAAGCATTAAGAAATAACAAGCATCAGCTAAATCATCAACGTGCATAAATTCTCGTAAAGGAGAACCTGTTCCCCACATTTCTACCGTAGGTTTGCCTTCTCTTTTGGCTTCAATAAATTTACGCATCAAAGCAGGCAATACGTGCGACTTCTTTAAATCGTAGTTATCATTTGGACCATATAAATTGGTCGGCATAGCAGAAATAAAATTTGAGCCGTATTGCGCTCGGTAAGCATCACACATTTTGATTCCTGCAATTTTTGCAATGGCATAAGGCTCATTGGTAGGCTCTAACAAACCTGTCAAAAGGGCATTTTCCGTCATTGGCTGAGGAGCCATTTTTGGATAAATACACGATGAACCTAAGAATAATAATTTAATCACACCATTTTCATGAGCCGCATGAATGACATTATTTTGAATCATCAAATTTTCATACAAAAACTGACCTCGGTAGGTATTATTTGCCAGAATTCCACCAACTTTTGCGGCTGCTAGAAAGACATAATCAGGCTTTTCTGCTGCAAAAAAATCATTCACCGCCTGTTGATTTCTTAAGTCCAACTCCGACGAAGTTCGATGGATAATATTGGTATATCCTTCCTTATTTAATTTTCTTTTGATGGCAGATCCTACCATTCCTCTGTGACCCGCGATGTAGATTTTTGCTGATTTATTCATGTTCTAATTTGCTTATATATCCAGTAACAGGAAGTTACTGGATATATTATTTTCAAAATATTTTAGTAACTATTCAGCGCTATACCTAATTAGACTTAATTTTTTACCATTTAAGTACTTGGACATAATTAAATTTAATTTTTGACCGAGGAGATTTTTGATTTAGACTAGGCATTTTTTTCAGTAATAGCATAGCTATTGCTGAAAAAAATAACGACGTATAAATTAAAAAGATCCCGTCATAAAATAGAA
>CALDTJ010000453.1 GCA_937924145.1 uncultured Saprospiraceae bacterium | reverse complement strand
AAAATCTTACCGCACTAAAACCTCCTTTTTTCTAAGCAACAAAAAGAAAAAATGTTAAAATTCCCCCCACAGACAACCATTCCTATCCTTTGTTCATCCTTATAATATACCCTGTTATCCCATTTTTTGGGAGGATAGTCGAATAAAATGTCTTTTTAAGATACTTTTAACGTATCTTTAGACTTGTAAAAATCACCCAACTGCCTCAATTTATGACTGCAAGTATGAAAAAATCGAAAACCAAATTTATTGCCTTTATGGCCATTGCCAGTTTGTCCGCTTATTCCTATTTAAATATGGTTGCTCCTACGGTAGAACCAGCACCTAATTCATTATATGGAGTAGGAATGGATACGCCAGAAGAACAAGAAATCTATTTGCCAGATGTAGAAATGGTTAATAAGTTATTAGAAGCAAGCAAGAAGTTAAAGGCTTTTGGTAGGTAGTATTTGAATTTTACGGTCATAAAAAAGGGATAAGCGATTAGGTTGCTTATCCCTTTTTTGGTTTTGGGGTTATTAGGTATCAGGTTTCGGGTATCAGATGCTAGGTTAGACGTTGAACTAAGCATTGAACTAGATGTTGACTGTGCTAATTGCGGCATTCGGTTCAATATCTAGTTCAAAGTCTAACCTAGTACCCGAAACCCGGTACCTGACACCTCCGACCCTACTTCTGCAACTTATTATAAAACACCTTCTCCGTTACCGCTGCCCAATTTTTGGCTCGATTTCTAAAAGCATCATAAGAAGCATATACTTTTTTAGCAAAAGGATCACTTGCCGTAATTTCAGCTAGAATTTCATCCGTATATACTCGAAGTTGATCTAGTACTTCATCAGGGAAATACCGAATGTCGATATTTTTCTCCTTGATTAATTTATCTAAGTATAGATTGTTTTGCGCTTCAATTTCAGAAAGCATCCATATATTATATCTTGCAGCCGCTGTTTCGATAATCATTTGTAAATCTTTAGGCAGCGCATCGAATTTGGGTTTATTAACAAACAATTCTAAATTTGTACCTGCCTCATGCCAGCCTGGTGCGTAGTAATATTTGGCAATATCTTGAAAGCCCATTTTGTAATCATGAAACGGACCAATCCATTCAGTAGCATCAATCACTCCTCGTTCTAAACTGGTGTACAATTCACTTCCTGCTGCTAAAACGGGAGAACCACCCGCCTTTGCAAAAACCTTTCCTCCAAAACCCGGAATTCTCATTTTTAGCCCTTGTAAATCTGCTAGCGAATTGATTTCTTTATTGAACCATCCACCCATTTGTACACCTGTATTTCCACAAGAAAAAGGCACTAGATTAAATTTTGCATACAGCTCTCTCCACAATGCCATACCTCCACCACTGATTAACCAAGCGTTCATTTGTTGAGCATTCATCCCAAAAGGAACACTGGCAAAAAATTGAGCGGCTGGTGCTTTGCCTGCCCAATAGTAGGCCCCACCATGTCCCATTTCAGCCGTTCCACTGCTGACCGCATCAAAGGATTCCAATGGCGGGACTAGCTCGCCACCTCCATAGACCTTTATTTTCATTCGCCCTCCTGACATTGCTTCTATCCATTTCGCCATTTCCTCCAAACCTTCTCCGATGATAGGATAATTGGGCGGCCAAGTCGTTACCATTTTCCAACGGTATTTTTTACCCGTATTGATGGCTGGTACACCGTCGGTACTGGTTGCGGATTCAGCGTTACAGGCAGCAGCGACAGTGGATAAAGCTACTGTACCTAAGACAGATTTTTTTAAGAAGTTTTTTCGATTTATTTTTTTCATAATATTTATTGGTTGCGAGTTGCGGGTTTCGGGTTTCGGGTTTCGGGTTGCGAGTTGCGAGTTTCGGGTTGAGTATGTTAACTTGGCAACTCGTAACCCGCAACCCGTAACCCGCAACCCATCTTACTTAGGCTCTAATTTCTTTTTCCAATAGCGTAGAATACCAAAAACGCTCATATTGGAAGGATTTGAACTTTCATAAACGACTTGGTCTTCCTTTGATACACCAGCATCCATTAATTTCTGTTTGGTATATGCACCAAATAATTTGATTACTTCTGCGGGTGGAGTACTTTTTTGATAATGAGGTAACATAAAATTGGCCCAATCCCAAAGTACGGCTTTCAATTCTGTAAAGTGATTAATTAGGTTGGTAACCTTGCCGAAATGAGAAAGATAAACTTCCGTTAAATCTAGTTCTTCTATCAAAGCGATGGAAGTCATCCAATGATCAATATTGATATCAGGTGGAGGACAAGGAGGTGTGATTGGACCTGATTGCCCAATTTTAGCACCTGCCACATCACCAGCGATTAAAGATTGTCCAATTTGATAGGCGACATGATGAACAGCATGCCCAGGTGTATTCCACGCTACGACGTCTAATTCTCCTACTTGATAAGATTTGCCATGCTCAACCGTTACAATTTGTGCTTCAGGAATTGGCTTTAAAGTACCCCATAAAGGGTCCATCATTTCCTTATAAATCATTTTTGCCGAAGCCAATAATTTAGAAGGATCAACCATGTGCCTTTTACCCAAAGGGTGCATATAAATAGTGGCACCATGCTCTGCAAATGCCCATGCGGCTCCCGCGTGATCTAAGTGGATATGTGTGAGGAAAACATGCTTGATATCTTCCATTTTATAACCATGCTCAGCTAAACCAGCCTTTAGTTTTGGTAGGGTAGAGTGCGGCCCAGTTTCTAGCAATATTGGCCCTTCTGACGTTTCTACCAAGTGAGCCGCAATCGCCATTGGAAGAATATCTAGCGTTAATTTTATAACATTAATCATATATCATTTTGATTAGTCTAATTGATGAATAAGACTATTGTCCAAGTACTTAATTTAAAATATGCGAAATTAAGTAAAATAGGAGAGAAAGGAGTTAGTAAATGTAAGAAAATAACTTGAACATTAAGGACGGTCTGTTCAGCGGAAGTTAGTCTACTAATTTTCACATCAGATTAGACAATAAGGTGAACAGATTACCTTAAAGGACAATTCTAAATACAACTAGCTTGAAAACATTCGACTCATCGCCTGAAAAGAGAAAGAAAAGCATATTTTGGTTACATTATATGTACCCAATTCCACCTAATATCCCTTAAAAACTGTTTTTTTTACCTAAAATGGCCTAGTTGTAGTTGTGAAAATGAGTGTATGTCTAGAAGGTAAATTTGATTTTGATATTTTACTATGTCACAAAAGTGAATAAAAATAAAAAGAGCATTTTGTGAGAAATTGCCATTATTTTTGTGACAGCTTATATTTTTTTATTTTTCATACTAAAGCTGTTTTTTTGAATAAAGTGTTGATTTACAGCTTATAAAATAAGTTGTTTTTTTACAAATTGTATTTTACTATATTTTTATGTGACAATTTTTACTTTGTTATTTGCAAAAATATCCATAAATTTAAGTTCAATTGAAATAAACATGATATGAGATAACCTGATCACCCCCCTTTAACTCGGAAATATTCCCCCAATAACTTCCTTCCACGTCGGGTTTTCTATTCATTTATTGACAAGCAATTAGCTTTCATCCCCCTTTGGCATAAAATCTAGGGCTAGCAATGCTATTTTCTCGAAATTATGTCACAATTTCAAATTTACATTTGTAAACACATTCAAATTGGGGGAGATCTATGAATCAAACAAGACTCATTCTAATTGTTGAAGACAACAAAAGTTTTCGATTATTAATGAATCATTTCCTTGGCAAACGCTACCAAGTCGTCAGCAAAAAAAATGGTGTTGACGCCATGCAATGGCTCAAGCAAGGGTATCAACCAGATTTAATACTATTAGATTTAGGGATGCCCGAGATGACAGGTAATGACTTTCTGGCAGGAATAAAATCTAGCGGATTTTATCAAAACATCCCTGTAATAATTGTATCGGGTAACAATGAAGATACATTTACTGGGGAGCTGAAAGACATTCGACATTACTTTAAGAAACCTTTTGATCCGAGAAAACTACAAGAAAAAATTGAATTTATTTTTACACATGAAATTGTGCAATCCGCCTCTTAATAATGACTACTATAAAGAGCGAATTGCCAGAGAATCTAATGTAAACGGTTGACCTTCTTCAAAAATTACACAACATTTTACATTACACCAATACATAGTTTTAAGATTCAATCCCATGTAACTTACTTTTTGCGATGCATTTTAAAGTCCTTCTGAGAAGGCATAAATAAAGACTAAAAATAATAGTGCTACAGCGTGGTTTACACGACTACTGTGGTGTTTTATCCCTATCTCTTAGCCTACTTTTTTTTAGTTTTTGTCCTTACAAGACTAGTACCTCCCTTATGGTCTTTTTGAAAAAAAAAGCACCTCTACACAGTCATATAGGGCAGATTTTAGTTTCAGGGTATAAAACAAAAACTATGAATGTTTCTACTTTGCCTAACTTTACAAAAGGAAAGAGACTACTTTTCGTGAAAGAACAAAAAGCTAACGATGAAATTAGCTTAATGACCCTTCCGAATACTTTCCATTCTATTTCTTGTCTCTCATTAGTTGAGATGATCCAAGCTTATGACTATCGGACACCTATGCCCGATGCTATTATTGTAAATCTCAACTCAGTAACGCTTAACAAGATTTCGCCTATTATAAAGGGATTGAAAAATCACGAATTCTTAAAAGAGGTTCCAGTAATTGGTCTAAAACAAGAATATTCTAAAAACCAAAAACGTAAGCTACTTCAACTAGGATTCAGCGATTGTTTTGGTGGACCAATCGATTGGAGAAGAATTGAAAAGCGTGTTATATTTTTAGATAAATTCAAAGACAAGCTTACTGAGACCAATGGTGTGGAATTGATGGATGAGCCATATAAAATGCCTATAGGAAAACGGATTTTTGACCTTACAGTCGCCATTTCTGCCTTACTAATCTTATCTCCTCTATTTCTTATTGTAGGTTTATTAATAAAATTAAGCTCAAAAGGAGATATTTTCTATTATTCCAAAAGAGTCGGAACTGGCTATCAAATCTTTGATTTTATCAAGTTCCGATCAATGAAAGAAGGAGCAGATAGACAATTGATGAATTTGGCTGATATAAACTCCTACGGAGCTAATAACGCTAAAGAAACGAAGCAGAAAGATTGTACTTTCTACAAGATTAAAGATGATCCCCGCGTCACGTTCATTGGTAAAATTATCCGAAAGACAAGTATAGATGAATTACCTCAGTTGATTAATGTCGTACGAGGAGAAATGTCTATCGTAGGTAATCGACCATTACCAGTATATGAGGCAGAAAAATTGACTTGTGATGATTGGGCCAAACGATTTATGGCACCTGCGGGCTTAACTGGACTTTGGCAAGTTGACAAAAGAGGAAAAGATAACCTTCCTGCGGAGGAACGAATTAAGCTGGATATGAACTATGCAGATAATTATTCTTTTCTACTCGATTTTAAAATTTTGCTAATGACTTTACCAGCAATGGTACAAAGAGACTAGTCTTAGTAGGCAGTAAGCAGTTAGCAGTCGGCAATAACAGTAATTTAATAAACCGTGTACGCTTAGCAGTGTACCGTCAATCAAATAATAAAAATGACACAACCAACACCATTGATTTCTTTTATAACGGTTAATTACAACCAAACGGAGTTGACATTGGAGTTAATTGAGTCAATCTATCAACATACAGACGTATCGTTTGAAATAATAGTGGTGGATAACCACTCTAAACTGTCCCCCAAATCTAAAATAAACAGGATTTATCCTGATGTCAGAGTAATTGTAAGTGGTGTAAACAGGGGCTTTGCTGGTGGTAATAACCTCGGTGTTGAAATAAGCAAAGGTCAATTCCTATTTTTTATTAATAATGATGCGGTCATTACGAAAGGGTCGATAAATGCAATATTATCTGCCTTTGATGAGCCATCTATCGGTGTAGTGAGTCCTTTGATTTGCTATTATCCGACTTCTGCCCAGGAAGTAGAAGACGATATTATTCAATATGCAGGAGCGACCAATGTGAATCCTTTTACTGGTAGAAATACCATTCTTGGAGAAAAACAACTTAACCGAAGTCAATACTACCAGTCAAAGCCCACTTTTTATGCACATGGAGCAGCTATGATGGTGAAGAGACCTGTTTTGGAAAAAGCAGGACTGATGTCAGAACATTTCTTTTTATACTATGAAGAATTGGATTGGTGTGAGCGTATCCGCAAGGCAGGCTATACCATCTTGTGCGAACCTAAAGCGACTATTTATCACAAGGAATCCGTTTCGGTGGGCCAAACGAACCCACTAAAAACGTACTACTTGACGAGAAATCGTATATTATTTATGGCTAAAAACAGAAGTCGAATGGAGTATTTATGCTTTGTTTTATTTCTGTTTTTGGTTACGGTTCCTAAAAATGTGTTGACCTATTGTTTAAAAAGAGATTGGACCCATTTGTCCGCTTTTTTGAGAGGCGTCAAATGGAATTTTGATAATAACGAGGCACATAAAATAGCGCTAGGAGAACCAATAAAAAGAACGAATCCTTTGAAAAATGAATTAGTTGGTGCATCTTTGAATCTAAGCACCACAAGCTAATCAACGCCCTACCAATCCCTTCCATCCTCCCAACATTTTGTACTTTTATACGGAGAAAACTCAACATTCATGCAAACTTTCTTTTTGGTAATAAGCAGTATTATCCTCTTTTTTCTAATCTTTCCATTTTTGACGGTTGTCTTTTCCCGACTGTTTAAAGAAAAAATAGATCCAGCAAAAGTTGATACCAACTATGATTTTGCTTGTATTATCACCGCTTATAAAAACGTGGCGATAACTGAACATTTAGTTCAATCCTTATTAAAACAGACCCACCAGAATTTTCATATTTATTTAGTAGCGGATGAATGTAATCCAATAGACTTTTCGATGGAAGATGATCGGTTGACCGTTTTTTATCCAGATCCATCTCTACGATTGAAAGCCAAATCTATTATCCATGCCATTAAACACTTTAAGCGATCGCACGATTATTGTGTTGTATTAGATGCCGATAATTTGGCACATCCAGACTTTCTAAAAGAAATCAATCTATATGCCAACCAAGGATATCGAAGTATCCAAGGGCAACGAACCGCTAAGAATTTAGATACGGTCTATGCTTGTGCAGATTCAACAGGGGAGTTCTATAAGAATTTTGTAGAGCGATACGTGCCTTATTTAATCGGTTCCTCTTCCGTAATTTCTGGGTCAGGAATGGCCGTAGAGACGAACTTATACAAAGCCTATTTAGATAGTCCAGAAATACAAATGGGCAAGGAAATGTGGAAAAAGATGTTGCAAGAAGATAAGATCTTGCAAAACTTTTTACTTCGCAAGAATGAAAAAATAGTCTTCGCTAAAAATGCGATTGTCTATGATGAAAAAGTAACCACTGCCGATCAAGTAGAAACCCAACGAAGTCGCTGGTTATATTCTTATTTCCAAAACTTACCGAATTCTTCGGGTCTAATTTGGCGAGGATTGACCAACTTGAGTTGGAATCAATTGGTCTTTGGAGTTATTACGATTGCTCCGCCTTTATTTATTTTACTTTTTTCTGCGGTTTTTCTATTAGCGATAGGAATTTTGGTCAATCCTTACATGAGTATTTATCTATTTATGGGCTTGGGCGTTTTCTTTGTAAATATCCTTTGGTCATTGTATTTATCGGAAGTGCCTGATAAGATTTGGAGTGCTATTTGGGGCTTACCTTTATTTGTTTGGAAACAAGTGACCGCCTTATTTAAAATGGGTAATCCGAATAAGAATTTTAAACATTCGGAGCATACGAAAGCGGTACGGATCGAAGAAATTTTGAAGGATTAGTTATTCAAATATATTTTTAAATTTTTTAGTATTTTGTTTTTCGTGAGCTATATAAACTACGATTACAAGATTTTCATTTTCTTCTATGGTATAAATTATTTTATAGGACCATTTGAGCCTTCTACGATAAATTCTATTTTTACCAACTGTTCTTAAAATAGAGTTTTTGTGAGGATGTTCAGATAAGGCTGCAATTTCATCTAATAGACCCCCATATACTTTTTGTGCGGTTTGTTTTGATGCATTATCTTTAATGTAATCATGAATCCCTCGAAGGCAATTTAAAGCATCGGTGGTGGTGATAACTTTGTATTTTACCATGATTTTGCTGCTTTCTTTAATTCTTCGATAGTATATCCACCACTATTTTTTACTTCTTGGACACCTTTTTCAAAAAGATTTTCTGCAACTTTAGTTGTTAAGGGATTACCTTCCACATCATAGCCAATAATTTCGTCCTCATTTAGTTCTGCCTCTTTTTGAAACATTGCATGTACAATCTCTAAAAAATTGCTATCTACTTTTTTTAGGCGATTGGTAATAAATTTTATTTTTTGTGTATTACTCATGATAAAATCCTATTTAAAGTACTTATAATGTTATAAAGATAACGGTTTTTGGATAAAAAAAAGTTTTCATTGAGAGAAAATACAACATATTTTTTTAAGATATTCGATGTGTTTTTATGCTGACAAACCTAAGTCAAATTCATCTTAATCCCATACCGAGGACGCAAAGTCACTAAAGCCTCCAAATCAATATTTTGATCTTTAACTAACTCAAAATCAAAACGTTGCAATAGTCCAGTCAAAATTAATTGCATCTCCATCAAGGCAAACATATTGCCAATACAGAACCTTGGTCCGCCACCAAAAGGTAGGTAGCTCATCTTGGGCATTTCTTTCACCTTTTCAGGAGTAAACCTTTCAGGGTCAAAAGTCTCTGCATTTTCGTACAAATCTTCTCTACGGTGAGCATTATAAATTAAACAAAAAACAACATCATCTTTAGCAATTTTAACCCCTCTATATTCATCATCTTTGATAGCCGTTCGACTCACACCCCATACAGGTGGATATAGGCGCATGCCTTCATCAATCACTTGGCGTACATAGGTCAATTGTCGAAGTTCTTGAAAAGTAGGTAGTTGATCCCCACAAACAGCCTTAATCTCTTCTCGCATTTTTGCTACTACATCAGGGCGTTCTGCTAGAATATGCAGCGTCCAAGCCAATGCATTGGCAGAGGTCTCGTGTCCTGCACTAAACATGGTAATCATCTCATCACGAAGTTGTTGATCGTTCATCTGATCGTTAGAATCCTCATAAGTGGCATCCATCATCATTTGTAATAAATCTGGATATTTTTGGGTATCTTTTCTTCGCTTAGCGATAGAGTTGAGCACTACTTCATCCAATACCGCAAGGTCTTTTTTAAATCGTTTTTTTCGACCATTTAGCTTGAAAGTAAACCTTGCCAAAGGATTATTCAAGAGGTCTGATACATAACGTTGAGCATCCGTCATACTTTCATATACAGCATTCATATCCTCTTCGCTATTGTCCGAAAAAAGTGCTTTTAGGGCAATTTTTGCCGTCACTTCCATCATTTCTCTGGCGATATCTATCTCTGTCCCTCTTTTGGTTTCCAATTTATTAAAGTAGTCTAGGGCAGTTTGCCCCATGACATTGAACATATCTTCTAGGTGTTTCTTGTGAAAGGCAGGTTGTGCTAACCGCCGTTGCTTTTGCCAAAATTTCCCATTACTAGTTACCAAACCATTCCCCAATATCAATTTAAGGACATCATAAGACCTGCCTTTTTTATAATTTCGGTGATTTTGTTGCAGGACATATCTCATGAAGTCAGGCTCCGAAGTAGCAATGATTCGCACAAAAGGAACGGGGTTTTCGTAGGTTTTACCCAGCTTTTGCTCATTGTCATAGAAATGATTTAGAATATTCTTACTCATGCTAGGAATATTCTTTAAAAGCCAATGTCCTTTAGCAACCTTAAGGGGAGGCAATGGAGTAGAAGGAGTTACGTTTTTTATCATGATTGGATGGTGTTTAATGTATCCAACGCAAGATACTACTCGCAGGTTATATTTTGTATAGAAAAGCTGTAAAGTGAGGAAAATTGATAACTAGAAGTAGAATTTATGGGGTGAGTTGCGGTTTGAACTCGCAACCCGCAACTCGCAACCCGCCTACCTCGCCAAAATCTCTGCCATCTTCACCATTTCCTTATCCAATGGTTTGACCTTATTAATGGCATCTTTGAAAGAAGTATATTTGATCTTATTATTGACGATACCAGCCATGACACCCGATTTTCCAGCTAGTAATCCTTCGACCGCATAATAGCCCATTTGACTAGCCAAAACTCTATCTGCTGCATTCGGAGAACCGCCTCTTTGCAAGTGACCAATAATGGAAACTCTAGTGTCATATTTAGGGAATCGTTCTTTGATAACATCTGCAATTTGCTGTGCGCCACCTGTTTTGTTTCCTTCGGCAACGATAACCAAACTAAACAACTTCTTACGTCTACTACCTTTCTTCAAACTGTCTACTAAATCGTCGATGGTAATATCCGTCTCCGGGCAGAAAATTTTGGCAGAACCACTACCAATACCTGCATTCAGTGCAATAAAGCCTGCATGACGGCCCATTACTTCTACAAAAAATAGTCGATTGTGAGAATCGGCAGTATCTCGAATTCTATCCATCGCTTCGATTGCGGTATTTACTGCGGTATCAAAACCAATCGTATTATCCGTACCATAAAGGTCATTATCAATCGTTCCAGGAACACCAATTACGGGAATACCATATTCTTTTTGGAAAATATTAGCCCCAGTAAAAGTACCATTTCCACCGATAGCGACTAAGCCATCAATATCGTGCGCCATCAGATTTTCATAAGCCAAACTTCGACCTTCAGGTGTCATAAATTCCATACTTCGGGCCGTCTTCAAAATCGTACCACCTCTATGGATAATATTCCCTACTGCCTTGGTTTCCATTCGGATAATATCTCCTTTGATCATCCCTTCGTATCCTCTTTTTATACCGTAGATATGTAAATCGTGGAAAGCTGCAGTTCTGACGACTGCTCTAATTGCTGCGTTCATCCCAGGGGCATCTCCACCAGAGGTATAGACGGCGATTCGTTTGATATTGGCTCCTTTTTCTTGTTGTTTTTCTTTACTCATTTTATGATTGTGTCGTATGAAATGCTACCAATCCATCAATTGGCTGTCGAATTATTTTGCCAAGCTGCAAATTATGGGCCGTTAATCTGTCTTTTAGAATATCTCCTAAAAAGAAAGCAATCGACCCAATAAAATGGATTGGTAAATCTTTTACCTTGTTATATTTTAAAAGCTGCTTTGTAATAAATTCATCAAAAGCATCACTGATTAATTTTTGTACAAAAGGGTGTTCTTTTTCTTTTATTAAAAATGGAGCAAAACTGGCTAAATACTGATTTCCTGCTTTCCCTTTGTAAACTTCGTCGATCAATATTTTTTTAGAAATTGCTTGTGTTTCGTCTAGTTGATCCTTCAAATCCGAAGGCAATGCTCTATAAAAATAATGCTTTAAAAGTTGCTTACCCAAATAAGCACCACTACCTTCATCACCCATAATGAATCCTAAAGCAGGCACATTATCGACCACTTTTTCACCATCGTACAAACAAGAATTAGCACCCGTTCCTAAGATACAGGCCACTCCTGCTTGGTGGCCACAAACGGCTCTTGCTGCTCCTAATAAATCATTGGTTACCTCAATTTCTGCATTCGGAAAGAAGTATTCCAAGGCACTCAAAACGATCACACAACTGTCCATATCCCAACATCCAGCACCATAATAATGAACATCTGTAAAAGATAAATTTAATTTTTCATCTTTAAAAACAGGACTTAATGTTTTGATTATCAATGCTGTATCTGTTAATACTGGATTGAAACCAATCGTTTGAATATTGGTCACTTGATGGTCCTCTGCCACGATTTTCCAATCCGTTTTAGTCGATCCAGCATCAGCGATTAAGGTCATGATAGTTGGTAGTGTTTAATAAAGTGTACTTTTTACACTAAGTTAGTGTTTCCACAAAGATAAACGATGTAGGGAACAATTTTCAATTTTTTTTTGGTTTTCAAAATAGAACTACTCGTTGATTACCACATAGTCACATAGTTAAGGCACATAGAACATATAGTTTTCTAAGCTAGACTTTGACCGAGCAGTAGCATTTTTTCATAGCCCGCCCGAGCAGTCGGGCAGGTTAGATGTTGACAAAAAAAGTATTTTTCAAAGTCTAGCTACAAAAAAAAATTACCACTCGGTCAAAGTCTAGCTTAGAGAAAATGCTACCGCTCGGTCAACATTAAGTAAAAAAAACAAAGTTTTTGTCAACATTTAACTTAGCAAAATGCTACCGCTCGTGTCAATATCTAGCTATGAAAACTATGTTTTCTATGTGTTTTTACTATGTTTTCTATGTGGTAATCAACGAGTAGTTTTGAAACGGAGTGCCATATGACTATGTGGTAAAAAAATATTAAGGCAAGCATAAAATTAAAAAGCATAACCAACCCCCAAATTATAATTAATCCCTTTAAAACCAAGCTCTCTAAATTCCTGTCCAGCCCAATAATCGCCTTGAGGATTCGGGTAAGGGTTTCGTACTTTATAACCTAAGTCTAAGCGGAGTAAAAAATAGTCAAAATCAATTCGAAGGCCCGCACCTGTACCTAGTGCGATTTCTCGCCAAAAACGAGTGGTCAACCCAGAACCAGGTCGATCAGGATCTTCTTTTAAAGTCCAAACATTCCCCCCATCTAAAAATAGTGCGCCTTCCCAATCAAAGCCATACAGCTTGAAAAATAAGAACCGATATTCGGCACTAAAGATGAATTTGAAATCGCCAGTTTGATAAAAGGGCGTTTGATTTTCTCGATAATTGGGGAAGGTACTAGGGTCTCGATAACTACCAGGGCCTAACTCTCTGACTCTCCAAGCCCGAACACTATTCGGACCACCAGCCAAAAATTGTTTGACATAAGGAATGTCATCCGACGTACCAAAAGGAAAGGCTATACCAGTATTCAATCGAAGGGCTAAGGACCGTGTTGGTCGGAAATATTTATAGTAGCGACCATCAATATCTAAGCGACCAAACTGCGCAAAATCTAAGCCTAATAATTGAATATTTTCTTTCTCCTCGGTGTTCGAAAGATTCGTTAACCAATTAATGGTCATTGCCTCTAAACCCGATATTTCAGAATTCAAAAACAATCGCCAAGAGGAGTTTTTTTGTGGATTTCTACCTGCAAATGAGAAACCAAAATCTCTGATTAAAATACCTGTAAAGAGCTGATCCCGATTAAAAGTTCTTTCTAAAAATGGATTCTCTGCAAAGATTTCCTCTCCAGCCCCTTCCACGGTTGGTCGGAAAATATTCAGTCCCATTTGTTTGACAAAATAGCGTTTATTTGGACTCGTCTGGATTTCATACCCCAAAGATAAATCGGTACTAAAATATCCCCAAAAGCCCCTTCTTCGGCTCCAATTCGCCCCTAGAGACAGCTTCGTATTGGCATTTTCTAATAAGTTTTGATAGAATTGATCTCTAAAAATACCAACGCCATTCATCAATTTGACAAAGCCAAAAAGGTCTCTAAATTTCGGAATACTCAGATCAAACTGCGGACTAATATCAATGGTGTTAATTAGGTTTTCATCACCACTCCGACCAAACTGAATTCCAAAACCAAGATTCGCATTAAACAACTCTGAACCACCTAAAGCATTTTTATCTTGATAAGAAAAAGAAGTCTCGATTCCATGTAAATTATCACTAGACAAAGTACTAAAAGAAGTATTTTTATATTCTAAATTACCCCCAACACTTCTCCGCTGATTGGCAGGGAGGTAAATGCTAAAATTGATTTGGGCAGTAGAATCCGTATTCACTTTTTCATCAATATTAGCAAATTTGAAAATGCCTAATTCTCCTAAATTCTGAATGGTTCTATCGTACTCTTTTTGGCTGTATAAATTCCCTTTTTTCAAAAAGATTCTACGGGCAATCACATCTGGTTTTACCTTTGGAACACTTTGAGTCGGTAGCATAAAATGCAGTCCGTCAATCAACGTATCCTTCAAACTAGTTTGGTTTTGTTGTGGATTGTAATATGGATAGACATAGACATCCCCAATCTCATAAGTTTGGTGAAAAGTAGAGTCGTTGATAGCAAAAACTTCGAGTGATAATGCCAATGCTTGAGTAGCAGAAGAATCTGTTTGGGTAGCTAATTGATCAAAATAATTCACATAGAAATTACGATATCCGACATTTCTTAGATGCGTTCGAATTCGCTGTTTTTCTTCTTCAAATAAATTATTAGCGACAGGCCCTCCTTTTTGAAAGAGGGTATTCGTACTGATTTCATTGAGTATTTGCTGAATAGCCGTATCCTTACTAATAAACTCAATGGTATCTACCGTAAATAAATTATTGGGTGTAATTATATAAGTAACTCCGGCTTGTTTGCGCTTAATCTTCGTTTCATAATCCACTTTCGCATTATAGTAGCCTTTTTGTGCTAGCAAGAACTCCATGGATTCGGCAGTTTCTTGGGCTACATTTTCATTATAAATACTAGGGTATTCTGCAATAATTCGCCTTGACTTTTTATCTTTTTGTTTTTTCTTTGATTTATAATAAAACCACCGCCGATTGACCATTAAGAATTTGGTGTTTGGCTTTTGTTTGATGATGCCAAATAAATCACTTTCTAACTTTTTTCGCTTTTTAATTTTTTGGTTGGTCTCAAATTTTATTTCGTTTTTTTTCAGGAAAGCCTCATCTTCTTGAAGATATTTTGTAGTGTTGCAGGAAAATAACAGCAACCAACTGGCAAAAAAGACGAGTCTTTGCCAGCTATTAGATGCCAATATGTTATTTTCGTTACTCATTAAAAATTAATCATTGGTTAGTGGTCATTATTAATTGAACCGTAAACCCCCGATAAGAATTGGGGCAAGCAATGTACTGTAAACCTTCTATCGTTCCTATGCTTTCAAAAAATACCTTAAAATATGTACAATCCCTAAAGCAGAAAAAGTTTAGGCAAATGTATAATAATTTTGTAGTCGAAGGAGAAAAAATGGCGACGGAAATTATTCAGCATCAAGGTCTAGAGTTGGAAGGGATTTATGCACTCAATACTTGGATTGCTGAAAACCGCTCATTGTTAGCCAAATTTGACTCAATATTGCATGCAATAAGTCGTAAAGAATTAGAACGCATTTCCAGTCTAAAAACGCCTAATTCTGTGCTCGTAGTTTGTAAAGTTCCGACTTACAAAATGGATTTGCCGACAATTAACAATAGTTTAACCCTCTTTTTGGATGACTTGCAAAATCCTGGCAATATGGGGAGTATTTTAAGGATTGCCGATTGGTTCGGCTTACCGTATGTCTTTTGTTCTATAAAATGTGTAGAAAGTTATAATACGAAAGTGATTCAAGCCTCCATGGGCGCTTTTTTAAGAGTTAAAATTATAACGATTGCCTTTGAAGACTTGCTAGAGAAAGTACCTAATTTACCGACTTTTGCGGCAGTTTTAGATGGTGAAGATGTATTTAAAACGGAATTACCCCAAAATGGGATTGTGATAATTGGGAATGAAGGTGCTGGTGTTTCGCCTGCGATTATTAAAAAAGCCAGTCATAAAATTAGAATCCCGAAAGGGAGTGATGGTGGAGCAGAATCTTTAAATGCGGCAGTTGCTACAGGGATTATTTGTGCAGCTTTGAGTGGCCATTGAGTGATTCCATAGCTAATACTGCTTGCCACTCTCGTATGGATCGGTCGGTCTTATATCAGACATGGACAATGGACAAACTGCATACTGCCCACTGATCTACCTAACTAAGCTAATATCACCTGTTAGAATGTCTTTAGTGCCGTTGCTCCACGAAATTTCGGTATAATATAAGTAAACCCCAGGAGGTGCTTTTCTTCCGCTTTTAGTAATACCATCCCAGCCATCTAGGCCAGAATTCATATCCATATCTTCTTTTTCATAAATCAATTCTCCCCAGCGATTGTAGATACGAAACATGGCGATTTCTTCTACTTCGGAGCCACTAAATGGTCTTAATAGATCATTGTTTCCATCACCATTTGGAGAGAAAACACTTGGTATAAAAATTCTTCTTTGGTTTTGTACTTGGACAAGAATCTCGGCACTATCCGAACAACCACCTCCATTCATTACCGTGACTTTATATCGTCCAGAAGTCGAAGGTTTGACGATAGGGTTGATACAGTCCACACATAAGCTAGTATCCGAAGATTCCCAGAGATAGGAAAGCATACCGTCATCTTGATTAACCAAGGGTTCTAGGGTTAGACTATCTCCCAAGTTTAAGGCAATGCTACCACCGAGGTTGACATCGAATTCAGGAGGATCTTGGAGCGTCACTTCTTCCCTCCATTCACAATCATTTTCATCACGGACCGCTACCGAATAAACCCCTGCTGGGAAATTATCTTTGATAGCATCTGCTTGAAAAGAACCACCATTGAACGAATAGGAATAGTCTCCAGTTCCTCCCTCCGTCTGAACAATAAGAATCACTCCATCATTGGTGCCATAGCAAGAAGGATCAAGTCTATTCGTAGTTGCCACAATACTCGTTGGAGTGGCTAAGGTAAGCGTATCCATTAATTCACAGCCATTGGCGTCCGTCATCGTGACAGAATAGGGTACCGCAGGTGCTAAGCTGTTAATGGTCTCTGTCGTTTCGCCTGTACTCCAGAAATAAGTGAAAGGCGCCATGCCGTTTTGTGGACTTGCCATCAAAATGGCATCTTGCTCTCCTGCGCACGAAACTTCTTTGACCGTTGTAATACTGACTGAAATATCAGGTGTACAGAAACACTCTGCTATATCATTGATTATTGCTGAAGGACAACCATTATCGTCTGAAACACTCAAGGTATAAGGCGTTCCATGAGCAAGAGAATCACTAATAAATTCATTGCCCTTAAAACTACCAGTCAACCCGCTTACCATGTAACTAGCAGGATCTCCACCAGTGACATCAAAGGTCAAAATCAACCTGCTTCCCTCTGCGTTACAATGCTCTGTTATATTTTCAATGACGGGGGCAGTATAAACGGTTATATCTAATGGATTATCGAATGGAGCAAACATATTCTCACAGTCGCTAATAGATTTTGGGTTGATGAATTCTACATAGATTTGAGCATCAGCGTCAGGCATAATGGTTTCAACATGGCCACTATCAATATCTGTCAAAAGTACCTGTTGGGCTCCATCAAAATAGATCACATCATAAGGACCAACCCCTTCAATATTGAAGGTCAGGTCAATGGCTTCCCCTACACAAATCGTATCTGTAGAGACCGTTAGTTCTACGGTAGGAATAGGAACAAAAGTGACGGGTTGGCCTTGAGCCACATCCATACAAGGGTTTCGAGTCTCATCAATAATTAATTGACCTGTATTGTCCAATTTGGTAACTACGGCAGACATATAATAAGTCACACCCGCAGTCATAGTCGCATCATCAAAAACAAAAACAGGGTCACCAGATATAACAATTGGATTGACCAAAATCGTGTCAGCACCTTCGTGTAAAATATAAATCAGAGAATCGTCTTTTTCTAAAGCAAATCCAGAGCCTAAATAATTGGCAATAGCTGGTTCCCTTTGACAATAGGTTCTAGCTTGTAAGTCCATCAGTCCGACTACTGAATTACATTCGCAGAAGAATGGAGTAGGGAGCTGTACATAGTCAGCACAACCATTGGTCCCCGATATTGTAAAACTGTATTCATTACCGCTTGGAATGAAATCACTTTCGAAAGAATTACCAGATTGATTACCACTGATACCAGTAACGGTATAAGTATCATTACCAATAATGTCAAAACTAATTTGATATTCTAGCGCACTTGGTGTACAATTTCCTGAAATGTTTCCACCGATAGTAGGACCATTATTGACCGTGATTAGGGTCGTATCATTGGCTACTCCAGTACAACCATTGCTATCCATCATCGAAATAAGTCGGTAGGTGGCGGTGCTATCTGGGGATACAGCAGTTCTAAAAATATTGGTTGGAACTGTTTCATCAAATATTTGTACTCCGTCGCTATAACTCAATTGAAATGGTGCATCTCCTGTTAGCGTCACTTCTACACTAACCGTTTCACCAGCACATATAGTTTGTGGATCAGAAAGGGTAGCAGTTGGTAAAGGCATTCCCTGAATGGTAATCTGAGCTACATCGAAACATCCATTATCGGTATTGGTCATTCGCATCCAGACTTGCGTCGGGTCACAAAAAACGATATCGGCAAGTGGAGTAGCTGCGAGATCTTCCGCATCTGCTTGATTATCAAAGTATTGAGTTTGTAAAATACTTGGGTCTAATCCATTTCTATCTGTACCGTAGTTGGAAAGATCAATGCAACCTGCGGTACAATCAATATCTAAAGTATCATTGATGATATTCGGTGCAGGGAAGAACGTAAGTTTGAAAGGAGCGACATCATAGCAAGAAGCCGAACTTTCTGCACGGACCCAATACGTACCACTAGTACAAATATCTAGACTTTGAATAGTCGTACTGATATCCCCTACATCAGCTGCTAAGCTATCATTATAAAAACTTCGGCTGGTATTAAGTGGCTGCCCATCAGGTTGGAAAAGATCGAGATCAGCTAGTTGGAAACAATTGTTTCCACAAAATTCTTGATCTCCAATTGGAGCAATTTCAGGAGCTGCATCGATGATGATTTCAAAAGAGGTTAAACCAAAACAATCACCAGCATTTTGTCCTTGACGCTCTATTTTAACCCAATATTCTCCATCTTGGAAAACGGTTCCTCCACCTCCGACTGGTGCGCCATTATTAATAGCAGCTAGACTATCTTCATAAAATCTATAAATATCATTGGATTGGGCATTGTTGACACTAATAATTGGTACAATATCATCTTGCAAATCCACAAAATTTCTACCAACTGCCTGTGGGCAAAATCTAAAGGTATCCACTAAAGAAACCTGTATATAATTGACCTGTACATCCATTTGTACAATATCAAAACAGTTGTTGGGCGTATTTTTTCTAGCCCAATAATTTCCGCCAAGCGTAACAATTTCATCCGTCAAAGGATTGGTTTCATTAGTCGCATCGGCAGCAGTTTCATAAAAGGCAACTGGGCTAACAACGTTATTATTATCTCTAAACCGAGTATTCAAATCAACTGGATCACAAGAAACATTAGGAAATGGCAATGCTTCCAAGTCAGGTATTTGATCGACTTGTACGTCCCAGCAAATTAAACTTTGGATAGGGCAAATAATTTCCATACATATTTGACCAACCCCTTCTCCATTGAATTGCACCGTCGCACTATCTCCTAAAGCATTTGGTGTTACATTAATATCTGGTACGGAAGATTTTGAAATCCAATCGTAGTTAGAAGCATTAGGAACGGGGGTAACAGCAAAGGTCATGCTTTCATTACGGCACAACTTCAAAGTGTCAGCTTGAGGAAGTGGAGTTAGAGCAGTGGGTGGTTGGTGAACGATTTTTGTATTAATCATTGCGTCGCCATCAAATTGAATGGTAAAACCTAAACTGTCGCTATCTGATGGGCAAAAGAAGTTGCTTGCTTCATCTGTATTTTGAACAAGAAGGTAATAATTTTCTCCTGCGTCTAGTTGAATAGATTCAGCATAAACAAATGCGTTATTATCTGCTACAGGATCATAATTAAAACTTGCAATAGGGTCAGGGCTAGCACCTGTTGGTACATAGGTGCCACAATTGACATTACCTCCCCAATTACAGTAAAATAGTTCACTACAAGTTTGTTCATTAGGACAAGCTCCCTTCCAAAGGGCAAAATCATAGGTCGTTCCGGGGGCCTCTGGGGTAATCAATAATTCCATACTACCCGAAGTTTCCGCAGAAAAGACAAACCAATGAGACTTATCTTCTGGATTAGCAGAAAAGGTTCGTTCGAAACCACATTGATCTTCGTTATCCACAAACCATTCAGCTGGCTCGACACCAGCTCCAATGACAGAATCAATAGTTATATCGGGTAAATTTGAAAGGCTAATTGGAATGCCGTCGGGGACTAATTCTTGGGCGTCCACACAGTCTTCACTATTCTGGGAGATAGCGTTATTGCAAAAAGCAGAAAGTAACAATAGTAAAATTACTAAATGTCTCATTGTAGTAGGAGAATAATTTGTTGATTAAAATTCCGTGTGCAGGGGGAAAACGCAGATATAGAAATTTTATTCAATTATCTGATGACTTTTTTTCTTTTTGATAGAAAATAGCCTTTAAACTATTGGCTTATCAAAGTACTTTTTCCTGCTTTAGTAACGAGCAAATAATAAATAGTGCATTTGGAGCTAGAGATTTTGTCCTAGAACTAGGCATTTTTTTTTGGAATAGCACCAGCTATTGCAAAAAAAAATAACGAAGTTATAGGGCAAAAGATCAGTTCTCTAAATGCATTAGTTATTGTTTACTAGTTACTTAGTAACCGTTATGTTACTGAACGATACAATAGGTTATGGTATATGAGGGAGTTTATTACTCAATTAATACTTCAATCGGTAGGTGGTGGTTGCAAAAATGGAAGTCTTATTATCGACATATCCAAAGTTTTACAAAACTAAATGAAAGATTACGAAAATTATTAATTTTTAATAGTTTTTTATGAAGATCGCCCGACAAAAGCGTAAATAGTATTAAAATTCAGTAAAATATAATTAATAAATATACTTTTTATTTTAAATTATTGTAAAATTCATGGTAACACCTTCCTTTTTGCACCGTTTGAATAGAACAACTGGCCCTTCAATAAATAGATATAAATTACCGCCATTTAATTAAACTACTTTTTGAATAAATCCCTAGACATAAAACATCGAGAGAGGTATTACTATACGCATGCTTTCATTAGGCTATTAGCCTGTTTTATGTTTTGTACCTTACCACTGTTCTTAGTCGCTCAAAAAAAAGAACCACCCAAAGCTGTTTCTGCTCAATTACTGACCATTCTAAAAGAAAATTTAGCGCAAGGAGACTTAATTGCTTTAAGAGATATGGCTAAATTGGTGGATAAAGCACCACAGAATGAAGCAGTTATTAGGCTTGCCAAGCAATATACCTTATTGACAAATGAAGAATGGAATTGGGAAAAGGAGGTAGGCAATCAGTCATTTACTCAATTTTTCTATCAAAATTCGAATGCTTTTCGATTTTCAGAATTATTGAACGGATTCTATCTCATTCCGATTGAAAATAGATTGTCAACGGTCGATATTTTTACTAAAAAAACAAAACAGATAGACCCTTTTTTGATTAGAGAGTCAGTCCAAAAAATAGGCACCTATCTTAGGAGAAAGGAAGTTCCTCTTTTGCTCAAAGAAATTGAACAAATTGGGCATTTGAAAAACCCGACGGTTTACACCATTTTAGGCGATATTTTAGATAGGAAAGCCTTGTTGGGCTTAAAAACTACCGAAAAGCAGGCAGTTTTTTCAGAGATATTGACTTATTTGCCAGATTCTATTGCCTTTGATAAATTACTAAGGTTAACGAAGAAAAAAGTATTTCCACTAAGTTATTGCCAACACCAATTGGCTCAATATTCCAATAATTTTATAGTTGCAAAAGACCATGCAGCATTGGTGCAGGCTTATCAAGACTTGCAGGCTTCTTTTGACAATGATTTAAAATTGGTCAAAGAGTATGGTTATCAAAAAAATGTAAAAACCAATGCTTCATTTTTTGAAGAAAAGGTAGATTATTATGGCTGGTTAGCAGCGACCGTGTCGGATTCCTTGTTTTGGATTCAGCGAAATGCGATGATGGATATGCTTGCAACCCATGAACCCAAGGCATTATTTTATATAGCAGGATTAAATTTTAAGCATTGGAAAGCTCAAGGGAAAAATCATCCCGTTTTAAGTCAATTAATTGAGCAAAACATAGATGTGACCCTTGCCGTAAAGCCGCAAATAGGCGTGGACAGTCAAGAGCAAATCATCATTTATTGGTCCATGCATTATGATGATTATGCTTGGGATAATTTTGATAATAGATTTACCAATCAGCAATTATTTTCTAGCGAGTTAGAGGCGTATGATAAATATTTTCGGCGGTTAAATTCGACAAATGATACCATTGCTTACAAAGCATTTTTAGCATTGTGTGAGGGGAAGCCCAATGAAATTCAAGGACTCCTAAAGAAGTTTAAACCGCTTTTGCGAAATTATAATGGGTCTTTACCTCCATTAAAATATAAGATTTTAGATCAAGCTTCTTTACTCAGTCATTTTTGTAGAGAACACGATATTCGTTATCAACCGAGCGTAGAATTGACCCAACGATTGGAAGTCTTGAGTGGCAATCTATCCCCTAAAGAACGGATGAAATTAGAGCATCAATTAATTGAAGCCTTAACGATTGATGATTTGACACCTTTGGAATATTATGCAGCGATTCATGCTCAAAATCTTGATTTGAATTACTCCGTAGGGCGAGTTTTAGATTATTTATACAGCAAGCATTGGTCAACTATTTTAGCGAATGAATATCAATTTCGATTGTTTTTATACAAAGTTCGTTTATTTTATAAGTTTGGTGGTTTTGGAATTAGCAAGAAATACAAAAATAAAATTGATATAACGAACGTGCTTACCCTCAACCTTTTACACGCTCTTAAACAATTAGAAACGAATCCATTTATACAGGAGAGTATTGCTTATTTTTTAGATCAAAAAAGTGAAAATACCAATGCTAAAAAAATTACTAGTTTTTTAGCGGCACCAACAGCGATTGACAAAGAGGGATTAAAAGAGTTGCCTCCTTTTGGAGCAAAAGAAATGCCCGAAATTATGCAAGGGTTATTTTTACAAGAAGATAAAAAAGCTGTAAATAATATTGGTGCGTACTTAGAATTATATGCTTCGATTGATATGATTCCACAACTATTTGAGACGCCTCAAAGACAGTGGGCGGCGAATAAACATGCGGGTATTGCCTTGGTGAAAGTCTTGGAAAAAGTATATCAATTTTCCTTTTCCAGCAAACGACAAGAATCTATTACTCGGTGGTGGAAATTGTGGAACACGATTCCAGAGAATTATGCAGATTGGAGTACTTATCTTTTTCAGCAACAACTAGAAAAAGTAAGAACGAAGGATAAACTGAGCATCAATGATATAAATAGTGTCGCACAATCTTCCTTTTACAAGGAAGAATATCGAACATTATGCTTGGAGAGTCTACAAAAAGTAGATAAAAGTAGGACGATTTACCGTTTACAAATCAAGCCTAAAATTTCTGTGAAAACAGAACTTAAATACCTAGCAGATATTGATTTTTCGCCTAGAGAATTGGGGAATCTGCCAAAGATGTTTGAGGTGGATGATCCCAAAAAACTACTAGCTTTCCTGACAAAAAAGTCCAAGGATGCAGATAACGAAGCGAAGAGTGCCTTGTACAATACTTTGTTCCGACAAGCGTGGTTTATCAATCATATTACAAGTGGACAGATTTCGCCAGAAAAGTGTGATGCTATAAAATTGGTTTTTTACCAATACCTGTCTCAAAGCACTTTTTTGACAGAATACGAAGAACAAAACACGCAGTTGAATATCGTTCATTTAGAAAATGCCTACTTATCGCTCAAAGAAAAGTTAAACCGCATAGCTAAAGATTCCTTGAATGATGCGATTCGATACGACTACCTGAATGCGACTTTGTCGAGAATGGAATTTCCTCAAATTATGGTCGCATTTCCAATTTTAAAAGATTTACAAATTGCGAATAAAAATCTTTTTCTCTTTTTAAATAGAGATTTTGGACTTCCTATCTTTGAAGTGCCCACAGAGGAAGTCGCACAAAACTTGCTGAAACAATTAAATCATAGCAGTGAATTTGAGTTTTACGAGCAAACTTTAACTGCTTTCGGATTAGCGATTACGAAAAAGTCTGGTGCGCTAGATTTTAATAAGATTTATGAAATTTTAACCTACGATTTAGTCGTCCCCTTCTTGGGAGATGGTGGAAAATATCGAGATTATTATACTTACGGCTTAGTAAAATTATTAGAACTTCACTTCAAAACAACCCTCGGCTTTCATCCCAAACTAAACGAAAATCAGACTTTTTACACTTTCAATAGTTATAATAGAGTAGTGGCTTGGCGGACTTATTTGGTGGAAAAAGGATTGGTGGAGAATGTTGATAATCAGTCTTTTAAATAGTTGCGGGTTTCGGGTTGCGAGTTACGAGTTTGCAAGCATCTCGCAACTCGCAACCCGCAACCCGCAACCAGTCCTACCGAATCAAAGTAGTATGCCCCTTCACCATTTCCTGCGCACCATCCTCAAATTGCACTTCTACAATCCAAGCAAAGACAGCGGTTGATAAAGGTTTCCCTTTAAAAGTACCATCCCAGCCTGCCACTTCATCATTGGCAGAAAAACCATTATTGGTAAAAACGAGTTCACCCCAGCGATCAAATATTTTGAAAGAAAGAATATTGGTGCCATCTACGCCGTGTACGGTTAAGCGATCATTGTGCCCATCAAGATTTGGAGAAAAACCAGAAGGTACATAAATCTGTCTATTTTTTTCAACTAAAACTCGAATCCTAGCATCGGCTTCGCAGCCATCTTCATCTGTGATATTTAGCTTGTACAATTGCGAACTTGTAGGATTTAGTAAAGGTGCAGGACAATCTGTACAGCTTAAATCGTCCAAATTATTTCCCGTCCAAGTATAAATAACTTCGCCGCTACTATTTTGAATAATCGGCGTAATTTGAGTAGGTTCACCCGCTTTAATCTTTAAATCTAAAGGAACGATTGTCAAAGGTAAAGCCTCCAATAATTTAAAAGTAGCAAGTGGGAAAACACAATCATTCGCATCCCTAATGGCTGGTTCATAATTGCCAGGTAATAAATTTTTATAGGTGTTGTCAGGAGAATATCGGTTGCCATCTAAACTGTATAAATAAGGGGCTGTTCCACCTATCGGCAAAATTGTCAATCGGCCATCACCTTCGCCAGGGCAAGTGATTGGATCAACCATTGTTTCCGCAAAAAACTCAGTTGGTTCTATGATTTCGGTGGAATCTTGGTGAGTACAACCATTTGGATCTTGAACAGCTAGTGTATACCAACCAGCAGTTCTGTTTTCCAAATTGGGTTCCGTTTCGCCACTGGACCAACGATAAGAAAAATTACTACTAGCATTTACAAGGTTCGTAGTAATTGTTCCATCTGCTGCCCCAAAACAACTAATATCTTTTTTATCAAAATTAATAGCTACTTCTATCGAATTATCAGGTACCGTGACTGACATGGATGTTTCACAACCGTTATTGTCAACGACCAAAATCATATAATCTCCTGCGACTAAATTTCTAGCAGTTGGACCTTGTTGGGCAGCAGGGTCATCCCAAAGGTATTGATAATCACCACTACCACCCGTAGCTACAACTGTTGCAACCCCTGTCGATTCATCAGCACAAAGAACAGGCGTAGTAGAGGACACTAAATTAATTCCTTCCTTTTCTCCTAAGTCAATTTCTGCTCTAGCAAAACAGCCATCTGTATCATAAACACTGACAGTATAGGTACCTTGAGCAAGGTTTTCTGCTCTTGGAGTTGTCCGATTTGGGTCATCCTCCCATGCGAAGGTATAGGTGCTGTTACCATTGATAATCCCTACTGCGATAGCACCATCTGCCGCACTACAATTGGCTAGCTCTTGGGTAGCAATAAGTTCAATAGGTGCTTTGTCAGGAATGGTGAAATTGATTTCCGCTACACAATTATTAGCATCCGTGACGACTGCTTGATAGCTACCTGCACTTAGATCAGTACGGGTAATCGCATTCGCCGCTTGATTGTCACTCCACTCAATCTGATAATTGGCAGTGCCACCAGTAATAGCCAAAGCGACTCGCCCGTCATTTTCATCAAAACAGCTAATGGCTTGAGTAATCGTATCAATATTTATACTAGATAAAACAGGAATGGTAACTTGTAAATTTTGGGAACAACCAGCGGCGTCTGTTGCAATCACTTCATAGTCCTTAGCTACTAGTTGAGTAGCGGTTTGACTAGTTTGATTATTCGCATCATTCCATTGATAAGAAAAGTTTCCGACTCCTCCTACTGCTACTACTTCAACTGCTCCATCTTGTTTGCCAGCACAAGTTTCGGGTATGATAGAAGTTTGGTTTAAATTTATTGCTTCCGCAGCGGTAATGGAAACCGTCCTCGTTTCTTGACAACCTAAATCATTCGTGACTACTACGGTATAATCCCCTGCGGTTAAATTTTCTATTTTCTGGGTACTTTCACCATTATCCCAGCTAAAACGGAGATTATTAGCAGTGGCATCTACTACAATTTCTGCGGTTCCATCTGCTAGTGCAAAACAGGATTCATCTGTTTTTAAAGTATCAATAATTATCGGATCAGGCTGTGCAGAAAAGTTTAGAAGTCTGCGCTCAGAACATCCATTTTCATCAGTAACAAAAACGGAATAATTACCCGATTCCAGATTTCCAATACTATCTTGATTGGGGAAAGTTAAAGTTGGATCGTCGCTATTCTCCCAATTGTAGGAAAGCGCACCCGTTCCACCACTTGCATTTATTTTTATAAAAGAAGTATTGGGTTCAAAACAGGTAGAATATATTGGAATAATAGACTGAATAGTAATTGCATTTGCAGGTTCTTCCACTTCTGCTTGAATGGTACTTCCACATAATCTATTCGCTGCTAATACTTGAATTTGGTAGTTGTTGGCGGCTAATTGACTAAATTGAGCAGTAGTTCCTAGTTCACTAGTATCGTTGCCTAAAATAAAATAAGCGTCAATATCTGCCGACAAAAAGAGTTGCCCATCAGTCCCACCTGCACAATTAACCATCGTCAGGCTATCTAATTGCGGAGTGGGTTCTAGACAACTAGTGGTTATACAAGTCTGCATTTTAGCCGCTGCCCCACAATTACTTCCTACGCCATTGGCACGTACTGCGACATCGACCGATTCGCCCTCGGATAAATTAGTGATTTCATGTTGGAAATCTCCCTTGTTAGATCGTTCCCAACCACCTTCATTGACATTGACCTCATAGTTTCTTGCAGCAGGAACGGGGTCCCAACTAATCGTTACACTACTTTCGGTGACATCTTGGCAAGTCGTATTTGGTGCTGATAGTGGTTGAAGGACATTGACGGTGATACTATCAGTGGCTTGACAACCATAATTATCCGTAGCAGTAAGGACATAGTTCGTCGTTTCGCTCGGGAAAACCATGGGGTCGGGACAATCCAAACAGGAGATACTATCTGCTGCTTCCCATTCGTAGGAGATGCTTTGTTCACCGTTGAATTTGATACTCCAATTGTGTAAAACACCAATGTAACTACCACTATTATCATCATCTCTGACAATAAGCTGCCACGTACCATTGACTTTGCTTCCTAACAAAACGTCAAAATTACTTTCAGGGGCAAATTGTCCAGTATAAGGGGCGGCATTGACCGTTATAGGAGTGAGTGCATTAGGTGTAAAACAAGTTTCCGTATAATCAGCATCGATAGATCCATTGTCCGTAGTCAAAGTCATGATAATGCCATCAGGTGACACTAAGAATACATCTACCTGATTAAGGCGATTATGGGTAATATTTATACAAACTTCTGATAATAAACCGGGTACGAAATGGCCAGAAGGAATATCACTTACCTCGATTTCCATAATTGTTGGAATGACATTGTTGGGATTATTGACATTATCAGGAATGACCGCAATTGGTAAATTTGATTGATTGACATCATTAGTAAATTCAAGGACAGGTGCTACAATATCGGGTGTCGTTGCTAATATTTGAGTCGTATCACCAGCACAAATCGTCAAATCATTCCCTAAGTCGTTGATGAAAGTGCCTTTATCTTTTATCGGAATCCAAACGGTTTCTACTTGGCAATCACTAATTCTTAAATCAATGCCGAGCGAATCCAATTCTTTTTCTAATTCTCCATCGTCCATAGATTGGATAGGGACCTTAAAAGTTGTCTCTCCTGCGGGAATAGTAATGGAAGTTGGAAATGGCTCATAGTCAATGCCTTCTACTGCGGTACTTTGAGGATTTTTACTAATATTTATCGTTACATCTTCCTCCTTAGGAGTTGGAATAGAAAAGACTAATTCTGCGTTATCACAACCTTCTACGATTGTTCCGTCAAGATTTGGTGTCTCTGCTTGAATAGCAAAAGTATTGGCACTAAAAGAGTTGGCCTCTAAAAAGACTCCTGAGTCCCAAAGAACATCCGTCACATCTCCAATACCTATTTTTAGTCTATAAGGTTTACATTTTTCCACTTTTGCTTTAGCAGTTAGAACTGTGGTGAAGCCATCAAAATTTCCGCGTTCTCCTGAAGAGTTATCTACATAAAGATGAATGTTTTCAGGCGCACAGTTGTCAAGGGAAACCGATGGACAATTAGAGAAAGTAGAAAAATCAGTATCCATTGGGTGGATAGATTTTACGGATACTGGTACGTCCGTAGTCCCTGGGACAATAGCTATATTTTGACCTTCTGCGGGAAAACCATCTCCAAAAATGAAAAAACCAAAAACATCATTGAAGCAATCACAGCTAAATTCGGGGTATTCTTCGGAGGCAAATACATAGTTGAATTCTATAGAATCGGAGAGCGGAATAAACTCAATTTCATAATAAGCCACATCTAATACAGTCGTATCAGTTAGACTATTCAGCTCTTCGAAAACAGTAGTATTGTAGAATTCGCCAGAGGTGCCACCAAATCCTCTATCTACTTCCGAACTAGCAGAAGCGGCAAAGCCTGTAGATAATAAAATACCCTCATCAATACCAATACTAGATTGCCCGTCAGTGAAATAACCTACTGCGGCATCTTCCCCATGAAATTTGACATCCGTAATAATAATACCATCACCTTTCAAGACATCATTGACTAATTTTATGGGTTCGAAAGGTACCGTAATAGCAGGTTCTACTTCAATTTGGGCATTGATAGTCGAGGCATTTAGCAGGACTGCTAATAGCATAACAAAGGGGATTTTCCAGAGACTGGGAAATGTGTTTGTCATAGTTATTTGTTTCTATCTAGGTACTCCATAAATTAAATTCGAGAAAATGAATTTACGAGGTACCTAAGTCAGGTGACGGTTATTAATTACAATGAATAGATGAGTAAAGGTTGAGATGAGTAAATAGCCTAAAGTAGCTTAGGAATAGTTCAATAATAAATTTACATTCTTCTACTTGTTCTTTTTCCCTTTTACTTCGTTGAAAAGCCTCGTCGATGCTAGGCATCGCCTACGTTTTTCGCCTTGTATAAGAAAAAAATAACTTCGCATAAAAACGC
>CALDTJ010000452.1 GCA_937924145.1 uncultured Saprospiraceae bacterium | reverse complement strand
TAATCTGCACCAAGCACCAAACTACCATTCCAATCTTCGGAGTCCGCATCTCCCGAAAATTGTGTAAAAGGGGTGTTGACTTGCAAGCCTGCATCAAATATCATTTTTTGGGTGAAGTAAACTAACTTGGGATAAAGCTGTGCATTGACAAAGAATTCAGTCTCACTTCCTGCCGAGGATACCGTTAAAGCCACGCCTCCCGACGGTGCAAAAAATAGGCGTTCGTTGAGTGGAATAAAATGCTCAAACTCTGGGCGAAACAGGAATATACCAGCAAAGTCCTCTTCATAAAGTTGTTTTCCTAAAAATCCTTCCATCAATAAATTTCTCCGAGTTCTATCGTTGATGAATTTTTTAGAATAGACACTTCCTAATGCTACGAAAGGGTCAAAACTGACAGCTCCTTCTACCCCTAAAGTTCGATTTCCTTTGCCAAAGTATCGTTCAATTATGGGCGTTGTGGCATCGACCGATTTTTGACTTGATAGGTAGAAATTCATCCCTGCATTTAGGGTAAGCCTATTCGAAAGAAGAAAGTCAGGTTCTTGATTGATGTTGTAGTCTCTATCCTCACTATCGTATATCCGACCAACAAGACTAAGGTTAAAAGCAGCATTTTTAGACAGAAAAAAATCTATGCCTAATTGACCTTGTACCATACTACTCGAATAAGTATAGGGGCTGGGAATTCCACCTCCGCTAGCTTTGGTGCGGGTAAAAATTCCGTTTACTTGAAGGTAAGGTTTTACCTTTTTATCTCCTAAGTAATACCTTAAAAGTGGGCTAAATTGAAAAGTAACCGTTTTGAAGTCTTCCGATGTAAAACCTGTGAATTGGGATTGGGTTAGACCAATGCCAGATCCTACTAAAAATCTATTCGCCAAGAAATAACCAACAGTTGGACTTATTTGAAGCTGCGGATTGTAAAACTGACTACTGCCCTCTGAATCATTTAATTGAAGTTGTCCACCGATCATCCAATTCCCCTTGCTGATCGGACTAGGCGTTTCGGTATCTAAAGTGGTAGTGATTTGGGCGTGCATGGTATTTACACAGCATAACGCAATGACCAAACAAAATAATTGTAAAAGTGATTTTTTCATTTTTAATTAGTTTTAGTGGTGTAAAAAATATTTTACAGATTGGTTGCTATTTTGGGGTACAGAGGTACAAGGGTTTAAAGGTATAGAGGACGAACCTCATGATTCCTAACAACTGGGGGATTACCTTTGCACTTTTTCATCCTTACACCTTTGTTCCTTCCTAAATTTCTATTGCTCAGTCAAAGTCACTGACACACCTTCTAAGTTTAACTGCACCACGTCATTTCCTTCTAAAAAAGCCACATCTGGGTCGATGGTAAGTACGATGTCATAAGATTTTCCATTTTCCAAAACGATGTCTGTTGGTAGTGATAGGAACTCAAATCCCTGGTCGGTATTGACTATTTTGCTGTCAGGCATGTCGCTGTCAAATAAAGTGATTTCCCAATCTGGGCGAATACCTGTGGCAGTCATTTCTAGGTGTTGAAAGCTACTGACATTGTCATTTTGTGGAGTCGTTAGATCTTGAGATACCGAAACTCCATCCCAATTTCTAGTTCTTTGTCCGCTACCAGATAGGGCAGGGGCTGCGGCATCAAAAGTGAATATGAGGCTCTCAATGTCAATACTAGCCGTTTCCCATTTATCGGATGGAGTGGTTACTAAAGATAATTCAAAACTGGGCGCTTGGTTATTGTTGGTGCAATAAGAAAAAAGCAGTACCAAAGCGAATAAAGAAAGATAATTGATGATTTTCATGATATTGTTTTTTATAGGTTAGAGAAAATTGGGTTATAACTGATTGACATTCATTAAATAAACAGTGGTTTATAAGATAAATCCTGAAAGGACCCGCCCGCATGCGCAGGCGGGCGGGTTCCTTCGGAATTAACTGAAACAAAACCACCGCTTATTTTCTGAATTCCAATTAATTTATAATTTCAAGACTTTTTGTTGTTGTATTTGACCTGTTCCAGTATAAATATGTACCCAGTAAGTGGCTGCACCTTCAGGTAATTTCAGGCGTTTTTCGTATCGCCCACCACCAAAATTTTCTTGATAACTATTCACCAATTGCCCCTGTGCATTATAAATTTTTATCCAAAGATTCGCAGCAGGTGCGTGGTCGATGGTCAGCATCGTGTGATTCAAGCGAATTGGATTCGGAGAAACGTTAATAGTTAAATTTTGGTCTACCGTTTCGGGTGCTTGAAAATCAAGGGTTAAGTCCATCGTTTCCAAATCACTCGTATAGCCTTCATTCACAAAATCTCGCTGATTTAATTGTAATAAGTCGCTTAAATAACCAGATTTATTGGCGGTAAAGGTCAGGCTGAATTGACCCTTATCGTGTTCTTCTGCTTGTAGCCAGTTTATTAAGCCGCCTGACTCATCGGATAAATACTATCCAACTGTCTCATAAAATCTTTTTCAGAAACCCTGCCTAGAGATTTGGCAATGATCTTTCGATCTTTTATAAAGAAGATAACTGGTCCACCGCCCTCTCTAGTCAATATTTCTAACTCATCCATTTTTTGGACGATATTTATTTTGAAATCAAGGTTCGGAGTATATGGATTTTTTAGTGTTTGTTCCATCCGTTCCAACCAATATTGTCCAAAAGTATTGGGTACTGAAAAAGCCAAAATAGTTGGCGAAACCGTATTGATAATAAAACTACTAAGTTCATTAAAGTTTGAAATGTGGGGTATTAGAATATTTTTCATAATTAAAATTTTAGTGTTAGTTTTTACAATAACAGTCCAAAATCTATGCCCACTATTGTAAATAACTCATTTTCAATTAATTACGTATTATGTTAAAAATAAGTGATTTTATTTTTTCTTTTATTTAAGAAGAGATGATGATATATCATCAAACTTTAAGCCATCCAAAACGTACTAACTGTAATTATAAGATCCTGAAAACTACTTTTTCTAAAAACTTTACACCATTAAATATTTCGGTTATGTCAGACCCAAACGTAAATAGTGCTAACCTGAAAGGTTTAGAAATAAAACTAGGAAACTTAATCTTCAATCGGGTTAAGGAAATGGTCTGTTGGGTACAGCCAAATGGGCAAATTTTTATGGCCAACGATGCGTTGATTAAGAAATTAGGCTACTCTAAAGCAGAATTATTGGAAAAATTTGTGTGGGAGGTTTCTTCGGAATTTCCGACCCTAGTGTGGGAAGAACATTGGGCCAATTTGCAAAAAGAAAAATTCATTCGTTTTGAGACCATTTGGTTCAAGAAAGATAAAACTCCACTGGCTGTGGATGTAAGCCTACATTATGTCGAGGTAGATGGCAATGCCTTTATAAATGTCATCGCTCATAATATTGGTAAAAAATTGGAACGAGAAGACCTCATTTCCATGACCTACCAAACCCTTAATAATTCTTCTGACTTAGTGATTTGGTCTAAGCCCAATGGAGAAATTTTTTATTTCAATGAGGCCGTACCCAATTTGTTGGGCTATGATGTGGACGAACTTAAATCGCTAACAGGGAGAGAGTTGATTCACAATTATAAGCAAGAGAATAGAGAAAGAGCTATTTCTAACTTAGCGGCTAATAAAAACTTAAAAGGAGAAGTCACGCTAAAGAAAAAGGATGGAGGAATCGTGATTGCTGAGTTGTCTGCCTCTTTGTTTGAATTTCAAGGCGAAATGATTTCTTGTAATATTTTTCGAGATGTTACCGCAAAACGGGCAAGAGAAGACCGGTTAAGAGAATTATTATTAGAAAATCAAAAATTACATCAAGAGTTGGAAGGCGAGGTGAACTACTTGCAAGAAGAGATACAGGCAGTGACCAACTTCAAAGAAATCATTACGGTCAGCCCTAAATACCAAAAGGTTTTAAAATTGATTCAAGATGTTGCCCCAATGAATACCACCGTTTTAGTATTGGGAGAAACGGGCACAGGAAAAGAACTATTAGCTAGGGCCTTACACTCCAAAAGTAAAAGGGCCAATAAGCCTTTGATAAAGATTAATTGTGGTGCTTTGCCTCCTAATTTAATGGAAAGCGAGTTGTTTGGTTATGAAAAAGGCGCATTTACTGGAGCGATGAAAGCCAAAAAAGGACGTTTTGAATTGGCTCATAAAGGCACTATATTTTTAGACGAAATAGGCGAATTGCCCTTAGATCTACAAGTTAAATTATTGAGAGTCTTACAAGAAGGGGAATTCACTAAGCTGGGTGCTACTCAACCCACCCAAGTGGATGTACGTGTTATTGCTGCCACGAATAGAGATCTAGAATTGATGATTAAGCAAAAAACCTTCCGAGAAGATTTGTATTATCGCTTGAGTGTTTTTCCTATTACCAATTTACCGCTCAGAGAACATAAGGAGGATATTCCTGCACTTACGCAACATTTTATGCGAAAATATAGTGCCAATCGAACTCGAAAAGTAACCACGATTCCCATTCGTTCCATGAATAAATTAATGGCTTACAACTATCCTGGTAATATTCGAGAATTAGAAAATATCGTAGAGCGTGCAGTCATTTTAACCCGTAGCAAATTTCTTACTTTACAACATTGGAACCCCCAAGAAAAAAAACAAAAACAGGCTACTTTCAAGTCGTTTGATGAGTTGCAGCGGGAATACCTTATAGAAGTATTACAGTTTACGAAAGGGAAGGTAAGTGGAGCAAATGGTGCTGCTGCTTTACTACAAATGAATGGTAAAACTTTGGACTCAAAAATGCGAAAGTTTGATATTCGACGGAGTGATTTTATTTAATATTAATAAGGGTTGTACGAAGTTTTAAAATTTGAGGAGACTTCTTTAAAAATGAGAAAGAATTGAACATTTTTAGCCGAGTTTTCTCAAATTTGAGGGTAATTTTTAGAGAAAACACTTTAATTTTTGCTTTTACTCAGCCCCAACCCGCAATTAAAAGATCTCCTCTAAAAATAGGTACAAGCCTTAATATTAATCTATCAATTTGATGAAATATCATCATCGTCCTTAAATATCAGAAAAAATAGACAAGCCCATTTTTTGGTACAAGCACCTAACTAATTGTCGATCAATAACTTGCATCAAAATATATGTTTTTGGCATATAGTTGGCTCTAATAGAAATGTAAATTATTTGAAATAAATGATTGATTAATAAATTTTTGGTTAATAGCTAAAAAAGTAAAAGGTTAACAAATTTTCAATTATTCAATCCCGTGAACGAATCCCAAAACTGATTAAGTATGCAATTACTAATTCTTACAACACTACTTTGCTGCTTTCTGTGGTATATAGAATCAGCAAAACGGTTAAATTGAGAATGAATGTGATTAAAAATATCATTTTTCATTCCCCCAAACAAACATCTTGACACAGGCGGATTCCAGAAATTCATAGAGAGAATTAATATGGCACAAATTTTTGAAAATTATGGAATCCGTTTCAAGCTTACACAACTAGATTACTGATAAGATTACAAGAAAAACGAATTGCTAAGAATAGGTTAGGGTATTTATCTCCCAACTCCCAACAACCCTCCAAAACCGATTAAATTAGTACCTCTATTACTTAGCAAACTTACATAGGACGGAGACGAATTTTACTAGTACGCCGAAACTTCCTCATTGACTGTAGCCACTCTAAATCCCACAAAAAGAAAGGCTGTTGCTGATGAGGAAGTTTTCAAAGAAAGAAAAAAACGAATGCAACGGAAGAAAGCCTAGAAAGGAGCATTCGCCAATCATCCGACAATCACCCTTTAGGATGTTCCTTTTTAGGTCCGTTGTAAAGACCTAAATTTTTAGCATTTGTAAATATGTTGATCGTTAAGAGCAAGTTGGTCCTCCTCCAGTTTGCTCTAACTTTTTTAGCCGCTCCTTCTATTTTATAAGGTATACTCTACCATCTATCCACTACTAATATTCTGCTTTATAAGGATTTAATGTTCTTAAATTGAGCGGCTGTGGGAAACAGCCGCCCAATGCCCCATAAGGCGATTGTTTCCCACAACCGCCTTATTTCAAAAGCAGT
>CALDTJ010000451.1 GCA_937924145.1 uncultured Saprospiraceae bacterium | reverse complement strand
CTCTAGATGCCATCGGCACTGCACTCAGTCCAGTCGCACCAATCAATGGATTGATCTTCTTTTTAGAAAATAAATTATAGACTTTCGCTGCCATAATACCACCAGCAATCGAGATCGCAAAAGCAATAAACCCACCAACGACAATCATCAACGTCTGACTATTCAAAAAGGAAGATGCGGTCATAGTTGCCCCAACCGTCAAACCTAAAAAGATGGTGGCAGCATTCATAATGGTATCCGATGCTGCTTTAAATAACCGATTGGTATCACTGCCAATTTCTTTAATCAAATTACCAAATAACAGCATTCCAACTAAAGGAACAGAAGAGGGGACAAGGATAGAGACAATCAAACCCAAAGCAATCGGAAAGATAATTTTGACTGCCCGTAAATTTTTGATCTTAGTCTTATTGGGAAATAACTTTTCTTGTGCCTTCATATTGATTTTTAGTTCCTTTTCGGTCATCAATAATTTGACCACAAAAGGAATAATTACTGGTACTAGAGCCATATAAGAATAAGCTGCAATCGCTATTGGCCCTAATAAATGAGGTGCCAAAATGATAGACGTATAAATAGCAGTCGGTCCATCCGCACCACCAATAATCCCTAATGCTGCTGCCTCTTTTAAAGTAAAACCCATCATAACTGCTGCGAATAAAACAGAGAAAATACCCACTTGTGCCGCAGCACCAAAAAATGCCAAGCGCAAATTTCTTAGCATCGGCCCAAAATCAGTCATTGCGCCCACACCCATAAAAATCAGCGGTGGCAAAAGCCCCGTTTTAATCAACATATAATACAGCATATTCATAATACCGTGATCTTTGGCTATTTCGATGATCGTTTTATGGTCTATGCCGGGCGCCTCTGCCACGGTCGTAACTGCCATATTCCCCCCAGGGAAATTAGCCAAAAATACCCCAAAAGCAATAGGGACTAAAAGCAACGGTTCAAATCGTTTAGCAATGCCCAAATAGAGTAGAAATAAGGCAATGATGAGCATCAGAATACTACCTGGGGAATTGGCCATTTCTCCCAGCGCCGTCATTTCGTATAATTTATTTAGTATCTCCATATTTTAAAACGATGAACTATGAATGATGAACGATGAATTCATAATTGATAGGCCATCTTATTTTTATAGACTCAAATATTTTGAAGTTGAAACAAGAAATAATCTACTTCATTCAATTTACTGTTCATCATTCATAGTTCATCATTTCAACCGCATCACTACATCATCTTCCTCAATATCATCGCCATGATTAACCAATATTTCTACGATTTCTCCTGCATCGTCTGCTTTCACCGCATTAATGACTTTCATAGATTCGACGTAGAAAATAGTATCTCCTTCTTTCACCTTATCACCTACTTTGACCGCTTTATCCGAAGAACTTTTTGTCAAAAAGAACTTCCCTTCCAAAGGCGATTCCACGTTAATCATAGGTCCACCAGAACTAGATTTTGGCACAGGTGCTGCCATTGGCGATTCCCCCTTTGAAGGGGGCAAGGGGGATGTAACTGCATCGTCCTCCCCATAACTAACGGATACCTTAAATCGCTCTCCATCCACATCAATCCACATAGATTTTGGTTGGAAAGTAGTGCCAGATTCCTGCTTGGCAGGCACCACAACAGGCGTAGCACTAGCAGCAGTAGCACCACCATTTTTAGCAGCCTTCCGAGCCGCTAAATCAGCATTAAACTTCTCCTTCGCTTTACCAGATTTATAGTCCTCATACTGAGGTGGGTGCATTGCAAATTCAAATAATTCTTCGTCATCTTGTCCCATTTCCCAACCTTTTTCTATCATTTGTTGACGGAATTTAGGTAATTCATCAGGATATAAATCTTGCGGATTGCCTTCGAACTTTTCTCTACCTTCAGCATCTGCCATAGCTTGCAATTCATCGCCGATTGGTCCAGGCAATTTACCTGATTTACCCATCAGCATCCCCCAAGTATTTTCATCAATCATAGAAAAACGCTTTTTGCCTTTTTCCATTTGAATAACGTTCATAATAGAGGCATTTTTGACGTATTGGCTATAAGGCGTTACCAAAGGAGGATAGCCAAATTTTGGCCATGTATATTTTACTTCATCAAATAATTTGATTAGTAATTCTTCTTGACTGACCAATGGTTGCCCTTTCTTCGCTTTCCACTTATTTAAACCTTTTAGATTGTTTTCTAAATCTGCCATCAAACTCCCCATCATACCACCCGGCAAACCTGGGCCGATCAACAGGGGATTCATTTTTCGATTGCGTTCATTGATGTAATAGCCCAAGAAATCATCAATAAATTCTTGGGTCAAGCTACGCACTTCCATATATGCCTCCATATTGATGTCTGGCAAGCTAAAACCTGCATCTCGTAACATTTCATGAATGGTCAATAAATCGGCATGTCCTGTTCCATAACTCAATGGTTCCATGCCTACATCAATATAATCTGCGCCTGCCCGAGCTGCCTCCAAAGAAGTCGCCACTGAGAACCCTGGGGTAGAATGACCATGATATTGCACCACCGTATTTGGATGCCGTTCTTTGATTCCTTTAATCATTTTTCCGACAGAAACGGGTCGCCCGATTCCTGCCATATCTTTGATACAAATTTCTTCTGCACCATAATCAATTAGCGTATCTGCCAATTTGATATAATAATCCACGGTATGGATAGGGGAGAAGGTGATACACAAACAACCTTGGGCAATCATACCGCCTTCTCGTGCATATTCAAAAGATTTTTGCAAGTTCGGTGCATGGTTCAAGCCGTCAAAAGAGCGAGCAATATCTGTCCCTTGTTTTTTCTTCAAATGGAACATCATTCGTCGCACATCACTCGGCACAGGACTCATTCGAATACCATTCAAACCTCTTTCCAACATGTGCGTTTGAATGCCAGCTTTATTAAATGGAGTCGTCCATTCTCGCACTGCTTTATTGGGGTTTTCTCCATACAGCAAACAGATCTGCTCAAAGCCACCACCATTCGTTTCTACTCTCGAAAACACACCCATATCTACGATTGGCTGCGCGACTCTGACCAATTGATCGACTCTTGGCATGTATTTGCCCGACGATTGCCACATGTCTCGATACACTAAACTTAATTTGATTGCTCTTGCCATTATTTTAGTTGATTGATTATTTGTTGCCTGTCTGCCGACAGGTAGAATTAATTATTAAGGGCTTTTGCCAACTGTCAAACTCGTTCCACCTTAGTAATTTTACCTTGTCCCTTCGTAGCGATTTCTACGGCTGCGGTGATTGCTGCTAATTTCTTTTTATAAATAAGATCGTCTTCGATGTATGGCAAGGCATAATCGTAAGTGATTTTTTCTTCTTCGGAAAAGTATTTATTGACCACCCAGATGAGGGTGCGTCCAGTGAGAACCACGAGCGAGAGAATGATAAAAACAGTAATCATCCCCACCACTAAAAGGAGGAGTGCAGTCTGCAATTCGGCAGGCATATTATTTTGGTTTTATTGATTAGATTTACTGAGAATATTACTTAAAGTAAATTATCCCAATATTGTTCGCAATATAGCAACAAACGGCAAATTATTTATTTGTTTGCTAACTTTATTGATGACTATGGACAATTACACTTAATTTTTTTTTACCATAAAGATATTTAAGTCCATATTAGTTGCGCTCTAAATGAACTTAAATA
>CALDTJ010000450.1 GCA_937924145.1 uncultured Saprospiraceae bacterium | reverse complement strand
GTCAGTTAACAGCGCTTTGTAAACAAGGTTTATGCATTTATTTTTGAGATAAACCACGAAGTGGTTGAAAACGAATAGGGGGTTGTGTAGAAAGTCAAAATATGTAAAATATTCGAATATTTTACATATTTAAAATCATAATAATCAACGATAAACATTTTATTAAAAATAATAATTTATTGATAAAATCGACTTTTTACACAACCCCAATATGAACTCGGTAAGTTCAACCACTTCGTGGTTGTGGCATGCCGTCATATTTTGCTTACCCCGAATTTCATTCGGGGCTATTCGTGTTAAATCCCTATGGGATTTTGCAAATCTTTCCTTGCTTTTGTTTTTTAAAATTTATCACTTCTACAGTTACTCACCACTTTCAGTTTTTTGAGTTGACCTCAAAAGACCTAGTCAATTAATGTCCATTTTCAAAAATAGAACAAAAGAAATTCGACCTTGAAATCGTCGAAGATTATTCATTTTACTAACAAAAACTTTTGAACAATGAATCACTTTTACCGCACCATAATGTTGGTGCTCTGTTGTTTTTTGGCAGGGAATGTCAAAGCAGAAATACCGCCGTTGAAAGCGGATTTTTTTACCAACTGTGCCGATAGAACTGTCAGTAATACCACTCAGTGTATTGCAGGAAGTAATCAAGGCTTGCAATACAGCGGGTATATTATTTTGGATGGCCAAGGTAGACATTATAAAATGTCGAATGGTCGCTTTGTAGAATCCTTAGATGGGACTGCTCGATTGACAGGGACTTGGATTAACACTGAAAACGGAAATATTCGTTTTGCAGTAGATATTCGATTATCTGGAAGAACTAGTAGTAGACCAAATGGTAGCCCAAAAGCTCACCATTGTTTAGCTCCCAATGTGAATGGATTTTATTATTACACGCACACTTCGGGTACATTGTCAGGAAGAAGAGATGCCGCAGGAGCAGTCATTAATGTTGCTAGATTCGGTGAGGCTTTTCAGATTGGCATCGGTGCCAATATCACCAATGAAGTCTTAAGCTTTGGCGCAAGTGGATGGCTAATGCTCACCTTAGAGCAACAGCCAATAACAGGTCTACATTTAAATCTTAGCGCAGGTAATAATGGACAAAATGGAGATATTAATATCAATCTTAGTGGTGCGCCTACGGCTTGTACGAATGATTCAGGAGACATTACTTTGAATTGTCCAAATGATATTACTGTTACAGCAGGACAGGGTCAAAATAGTGCAACTGTTAACTTTTCTACCCCTAATGCTAGTACGACTTGTATGGTCGAAAACGGCTTGGATTGTGGAGCTATTTCAAACAATATTTCTGGTTTTAAATATCTTGGAGAATACCAAGGGAGCAAATATTATTGCTCTAATACTAGTGATTTTACTTATGGCGAGGCGAAAATGATTTCCATGCAAAATGGAGGTTTTCCAGCAGTGGTATGTAGTGCTGGCGAAAATGAGTTCCTAAGAAGTTCTTTATTAGCACCAGAGGCATGGATTGGATTTTCAGATGAACTTACCGAAGGTAGTTTTAGATGGGTAAATGGAGAAAATTGTAATTATACGAATTGGAATAATGGGGAACCTAATAATCAACATACTTCTAATGTTTACGATCATGCAGATCACACGATTCTAAATAGAAGTGATGGAAAATGGTATGATAGAAATGAGCATGGTCGCTATGAGTTTATCATGGAAATTCCATGTCAATCAAATGTGCAACCGAGTAATGTGACCGTTAGTCAGATTGCAGGCTCATCTTCTGGTAGCAACTTCCAAGTTGGCATAACGACTGTCACTTTTGAGGCAATAGATGAATGTGGAAATACTAGAAGGTGTTCATTCAAAGTAACGGTCAATCCTCCAGTTGATCCTTGTGCGAATAGAGGAGGAGATAATGATGGTGACGGCGTATGTGCGGATGATGATTGTAATGATAATAATCCAAATATTGGGGCACAACAACCACAAGGAACCGCTTGTAATGATGGTGATTCTAATACAGAAAACGATGTCATTCAAGCAGATGGATGTTCTTGTGCAGGTGAAGTGATCGATCCATGTGCAGACAAAGGAGGAGACAATGATGGCGATGGTGTTTGTTTTGATGATGATTGTAATGATTTTAATGCAAGTGTAGGTGCAAGACAACCAGCAGGAATAGCATGTGATGACGGCAATCCTAATACCATCAATGATGTGATTCAAGATGACGGCTGTGGATGTTTTGGTTTACCTAGAGGTACTATTTCTATTTTCTGTCCAGGTGACATCGAAGCTACTACTGAGATGGGGACCAATGGTACCATTGTATTCTACGGACAGCCTGTTGCAAATACTACTTGTGTATTGGCGGGTATCAACATTGTACAAACTGGCGGACCTGCTACCGGTAGCGTATTCCCAATTGGTACAACCACTGTTACTTACACGGTAACGGATGCTTGTGATAATTCTGAAACCTGTTCTTTTGAAGTAACAGTGGTAGAAATGGTAGATCCATGTGCAGATAAAGGTGGTGATGCTGATGGCGACGGCGTATGTGCCGACGATGACTGTGATGATAATAATGCTAGTATAGGTATGAAAATGCCACAAGGAACTGCTTGTAACGATGGCAACGGTAACACAATTAACGATGTCATTCAAGCAGACGGATGTACGTGTGCAGGTGTAGTGCCAGATCCATGTGCAGACAAAGGTGGTGATGCAGATGGCGATGGTGTATGTGCAGATGATGATTGTGATGATAATAATGCAAGCGTAGGAGCAAAGCAAGCACCAGGTACAGCATGTAACGACGGAAACAGTAGCACAAATAACGACATGATTCAGTCAGATCGTTGTACTTGTGCAGGAACAGCACCAGCAAATGCTGCTGTTGGAGATTTTGTTTTCCGTGATAATAATTGTAATGGAGCCCAAGATGATGGCGAACCAGGTATTGCAGGAGTATTCGTTTTACTAACGAATGTCAACACTGGAGTAGCAAAATTTGCTGTTACAGGAAGTGATGGAAAATACTTATTCTCAGATGTAGAACCAGGAGATTATACGATCAAATTTGCTGGACAAAGCAATGATTTGACAACGGTAGATCCAGGTCAAGGAAATGATCCTACAAAAGATAGTGATTATGATCCAATCAATGGAATTACACCAGTATTTACCTTAGTAGCAGGAGAAGTAAACATGGATATTGATGGCGGATTTAAGCCAAGAAATATTACCCCTACCTGTACAGCAGATGCAGGAACTTTATCAGGAGGTGGATCCGTAACAATTGTAGCTGGAACAGCACCAGTTTCTGGTACACCAAACGGTGATGCAGTAATTCCAGCAGGATACAGCATAGTATATGTGTTGACTTCAGGTACAGACTTAGTCATCCAACAGACTAGTGCAACGCCTAACTTCACGGTAGATGCATCAGGCAAATACACGGTACACACTTTAATTTATGACCCAAGTACTTTAGACTTAGGTATCGTAGTACCAGGTTTGACCACAGGTTTTGATGTGAATAACATTTTAATCCAAGGTGGAGGGTCTATTTGTGCATCATTAGATGTAGAAGGTGCGATGACGATGGTCATGGACCCAATGACAGGTTGCCCAGGAAATGTAACGAGTGGAGGTTCTATTGGAAACAACGAAGATCCAGCAGCTTGTGGTCCTTTTGATCCCGCAGCTATGTTTAGTTTAGTAGATCCATCAGGTGGAAATGGAGCAATAGAATATATTTGGTTAGCTTCTACAAATGGTTGTCCAACTGAATTAGTAGATCAAATACCAGGCGCAACTGGCTCCTCTTATGACCCAGGTCCAATTTCTCAGACTACTTACTACGTACGTTGTTCAAGAACCGTGGGTTGTACCGTATGGATTGAGAGTGATTGTGTGATTAAGAAAGTAGATGATTGTGGACCAGGTGGTGACTTAACTTGTGACGATGCAGTAATTGCAGGAGGAGAAGGAAAGATCAACCTTTCTAATATCCCAGCAAATGCAAAGATTGAATATAACGGACCATCAACAAGTTGGGCAGTTATTGAATTCTGTGCTGGCGACTGTAATGCAACTGATATGATTACAGGATTAGAGGCAGGAGAATACAATGTGAAGATTCAAAGCTTTGACCCTTATTGTTACCGATCAGTGCCAGTAACAGTTACAGGTGGTGGCAATCCTGACCCATGTGCAGATGCAGGTGGTGATTCGGATGGTGACGGAGTTTGTGATAATATTGATAATTGTAGAAATACAGCAAATCCAGATCAGGCAGACAATGACGGTGATGGTATCGGAAATGTTTGTGATGATACACCAAACGGTGGTGGTAATACAGGAACTTGTGATGATGCAGCAATTACAGGAGGAGAAGGAAAGATCAATCTTTCTAATATCCCAGCAAATGCAATTATCGAGTATAATGGACCATCAACAAGTTGGGCAGTGATTAAATTCTGTGATGGCGACTGTAACAGTTCAGATATGATAACTGGATTAGCAGCAGGTGAATACAGAGTAAAAATTCAAAGCTTTAATCCATACTGTTACCGATCAGTACCAATTGTAGTGACAGAAGGAGGTACTACTGATCCATGTGAGAATGCAGGTGGCGATAGCGATGGAGATGGCGTTTGTGACAATGTAGACAACTGTGTAAATACAGCAAATCCAGATCAGGCAGACAATGACGGTGATGGTATCGGAAATGTTTGTGATGATACTCCAAATGGTGGTGGAAATGATCCATGTGCGAATGCAGGTGGCGATACCGATGGTGATGGCGTTTGTGATAATGTAGACAACTGTGTGAATACAGCCAACCCAGATCAAGCAGACAATGACGGTGATGGCATCGGAAATGTTTGTGATGATACACCCAATGGTAGTGGAAATTCTTTAGATTGTAATGATGCGGTAGTTAGTGCAGAGTCAGGCAAAGTGACGATTACTAATTTACCTACCAATACAAAAGTTGAAATTTCTGGACCAGCTACTAGTTGGGCACAACAACTAGTTTGTAATGGAGATTGCGAAAGTATGGAAATGGTTGCTAGTTTGACCGCAGGAGAATACAATGTAACTATCCAATCATTTGATCCATATTGCTATAACAGAGTATCTGTAACGGTTCCTGAAGGTGGCAACCCAGATCCATGTGCAAATGCAGGTGGTGATACTGATGGTGATGGCGTTTGTGACAATATTGACAATTGTAGAAATACAGCCAATCCAGATCAAGCAGACAACGACGGTGATGGCATCGGAAATGTTTGTGATGATACACCAAACGGTGGAGGAAATGATTCATGTGCAAATGCAGGTGGCGACACTGATGGTGATGGCGTCTGTGATAATGTAGACAACTGTGTGAATACAGCGAACCCAAATCAAGCAGACAACGACGGCGACGGTATTGGAAATGTATGTGATGATACACCAAACGGTAGCAGTGAACCAAGTTGTAATGAAGTAGTGGTTTCAGCAGAGTCAGGGAAATTGATCGTGAGCAACTTAACAGCTCCAATCGTAGCTATCAATGTATTCGATAAGAATGGTGGATATGCTAACGTTTTCAGTTGTTTTAATAACTGTGACTTACCGATGACTATGATCGCGTTGCCAGGAAGCGATTACTTAGTGAAAGTACAATATTACACTGCTAATTGGGGATTCAACTGTGAGAAAGAATTTGATATTACAGTACCAGGCGGTGTTGATCCATGTGCGAATGCAGGAGGTGATGCCGATGGTGATGGTGTTTGTGCAAACGATGATTGTGATGATAACAACGCAAGTGTAGGTGCAAAACAACCACAAGGAACTGTCTGTAATGATGGCAATCCTGATACAGAAAATGATGTGATCCAATCGGATGGATGTTCTTGTGCAGGCACACCAGTAGGCTCTTCAAAATGCGCTAACCGAACCGTAACTAACACGATCAATTGTAGAACTGATGTGACTTATGGATTCTATATAGTGACCAATGATTTAGGAAAGCATTATACTTTCCAAGATGGTTTATTTATGGAATTTGATGATGGTACGGCGATGCTTACTGGTCAAATTATTAACAACACTGATAATCAAATTGGTTTTGATGTAAACATCAATTTTACAGGTAGAACGCAAAATTCACCGACGGGCGCTGCAAAAGAGCACAATTGCTTACACCCTGACGAGTCTACTTATTACTACTACAGTGATTTTTCAGGTACCTTAATGGGAACTGGTAACGCAGCTGGTGCAGTATTAACCGTAAGGAATTTCGGTGAGGCTTTCCAAGTTGGAAATGGAGCGAATGTAACCAATAACGAATTGTCCTTTGGTGCAAGCGGTTGGATGAAAATTACGGTTCAAAGTCAGCCAACAGGTAATTTATCCATAGATATTTATGATACAAGTAATGGTCAAAATGGAGACATCAATATCAATCTTTCTGGCAATGGTTCGGAATGTCCGAACGGAGCATCAAGCAGAAATGGAAATATTGATGATTTGTTAAGACCGAATGCTAGTACGATTACTGTATACCCTAATCCAGCAGAAGAAGAGTTGTTCATCAACTTGACCCAATTTGCTGGTAAGGCAGGAAATATCAAGATCATGAATTTATACGGCCAACTAGTTAAAGAAATAGCGATTGATAAAGTCGCTGGAGAAGTAACTAGATTGGACATGAGTACTTTCCAAAATGGTTTATACCATTTAACCATCAAGATGGAAAATACCCAACCCGTGACAAAGAAAGTTTTAGTTAGTAGAATGTATTAAACTTTAGGGAATAGCGTATTCTATTCCTTCAATTAATAGTTGTCCGTCATTGCTGATTTTTTAGCAAACACACAAAAACTATTGATTAAAATGATAGCGGTTGATTGCAGTAGCAGTCAACCGCTTTTTGGTGTGCCATACATGGTACGAGACTTTGGGGTGTAAGTCCCGAGTGAGCCTAAGAGCTGGTATTTACAAAGGAAATCCAAAGTGGTCAACGGATAGGCCAACGGCTAAAAGGCTTTTGAGGCAATTTAGAGATATTTCTTTGGTCATCGTTACCCTGACCCAAGGAACATCTCCGCAAGTGTTTTTGACAGATTTAACGAAAATACAATTGAAAATACTGAAATTACTAGGCTTTGAACCTAATACCTACACGGGTTTGACCGAAAACTTGAAATTGTTATTTTTAGAATCAAAAATCAGCGAAATCTAAGGGAAAATCAACATCTAATCTGGCCGAAAAATCTAAGTCCTAAAAAGCGCCAATTTTAGGTGAAAAGAACATCCTCTTCCGTCAAATCCTCAATATAGCTAGTTAAAGAATATCGAATACGAGCAAAATCCATTTTAACGGCTTCTCTAGTAACAATACCACGGTGAATATCTTTATTAGTAGAATTAAATCTAGAGATCAATAAAATCAGATCTCTTCTTAAAGAAGCATCAGTTGGCAAGTGTGCTTTAAATAAAAGTAAGGCAGCTTCGAGTTCGTCAGCTTCTACCAAATCATTCAACGCATTTTTTAGTTCTGATAAATTGGTCGGTCCTTTTTTATTGACAACTACTGGTGGAGGATTGATCGGATGAATAGTAGCCGTTTTAGGAACGGCCTCTTTTGTCACGCCATCTTTTACCGTTGGATGAACAGTCGGTAACGACATCGTTGGCATTACTCCATTTTTATAAAAAATAAATTGCCCACCATCATGTCCAGCACCAAATAAAGGGCTCGCTTCGGGTTGTTGTTCATAATTATATTGGATCGACGTGGTCACTTGATTCGCAAGTCCATTGATATTAATTTGGGTATCAACAGCCTTTAGGTGGTTTAATAATTGCTTGGCAAAAGGACTATTGTCTCCTCGTTTTCCATCTGGCACCACGCCCTTCCCAGAAGAAACAACCCAACGAGACGCTTTGCGTTCCCAATCAAAAAATGCTTGATTATCGACGGGCCTTTTTACTACCGCTCGATGCAATAAACTTTCTGAAAAGCAACTATCTGAAATTAACAAAATATGCCGACACTTCATAGATTTGATGAGGTCTCGCACATCTGAATTACTCACGTAGTCTGCGGTAAACTCATGCTCTGCTTTCACAGGAATCCAATAGCCCAAATTAGTACTACTATCTAGATAGCCGTGTCCAGAATAGTAAATCAGTACTCTGTCTTGTGGTTGTACTAACAAGCATAATTGGTTGATGGCTTTGATAATATTTCTACGAGTCGCTTTATCGTCTAAGAGTAAATTGAAAAAAGGGGCTTCAGTACTAAAGCCGAATTGGGTAGTTAATAAGGTGCCAATATCTGTTACATCTTTAACTGCGTTATTGAGTTTAGTAAAATGCTCGTATTGGTTGATACCTATTCCTAGAAAAAAAGTGTTGCCTGTATCTTGGGCATTTTCTTCAATTTCAATGTTTGTATTGCTCATTTAATTGATTGAATATTTTATCTTTTCAAAGTTTCTTTTGCTAAAGCTATTAACAAATATCAAATAAAAAAATCATATCTCTCCTTAATTTTAAGTTACCTATCTCCAAGAAACAAAAAAATCCTCACCATTTAGCAGGATGAGGATTTTTTGGGGTTAAAACTTAGTAGTTAAATCTTTTATTGCACCACTACCTTTTCCATTATCCGTCCCTTAGCTGTTTCTAAACTCAAAAAGTACATACCCTTAGGCACATCAGTTACCTGCCATTCTGCCAAGTGCATCCCTTCCGATTTAGTGCCCGTAAACAAAGACTGAATCAACTGTCCTTGCATAGAATAAATGCTGATCCTTACTGCTGCTGCCTGTGGTAACACATAGGTAACCGTAGCCGAACTAGCAATAGGATTCGGATAAACTTTTAAGGACAAATCATCTAAAAAGGTATTTTCAGTAACTGTTAGTTTAGTAGTAGTTTCATTAGTCCGATCTGCTGAAGTTTCTTGGACTAAATTATCTGTACAATCCTCGATCATAGCTGTAAAATCGCTCCCTTCTTCGGCATGAAAACCAACACCTAAAGTAATTGTTTCTCCCGCTCTAAAATCTACCTTCGCATTAGGTCTAACCGTTCCTTCAGAGCGAATTTTCATTCGACTTTTATAAGTTCTTCCAGGAATCCCTGCTTGATTAATATCGGTATCATCTGTACAGTTCATTTGAGTACCAGCACATAAGCAGTTGCTATCATAAACATCGCCAGACGTATTGGCATCGCCATCATCGCAAGCTTGCCCTACATTATTACAAAGCACTTCGATCCGACCTCTTCTCAATTTGGTACTTTCATCATCTAAATAAACCACCGTTGCGGAAGTAGATTTAATTTGCCAATCCAAGTAATTGGCCCCCATACCTGATAAGACGTCAAAGCAGATTTGACCAACAGTCGTTTTTGCAGGTGCAGTAGCGATGGTCATCCCATTATTCTCTGTCAGTAATTCAATATTAAAAGCTGCTAAACTATCGACAGGATTGGTAACTGAGCGAGTGTGATATTGACCAGCAGGTAAGTTGTCACTCGATAAAACAGGGTTCGCCAACATGGATTTATTGTACTTCATGACCAAGTTGCTCGATCCCAATTTTCCACCACTTTTAAAGCGCAATTCAATGTCTACACATAAGGTATTGCCATTGATTTGTTCATTGGAAAAGGACAAGCCGAATCGACCTTCTTGTGCTGGTAACACATTGGCTATCAAAAGAATAAGGAAAAGATAAGTTATACGTTTTATCATCTTTATTTTTTAATTTCATTATTTAGAATTGTCCACGATAGTAATCGGGAGAAGAGACCGCTTTGCGAGAGAGAAGAGACTTACCAAATCACCTAATCGCAAGTCTCTATTCTTACAATTTCGCTTGCGAAATGATCTCTACTCTCTGTTCACAATTAAAATTGCTGCTGCTTAGAGTTATTAGCCCGCCAATAAGTATTCTTATCAACATCATTTACCACACCGTCTAAATTCAAATCAGCTTTGGAAGAACCATAGGTGAAATTATCAGCTTGTTCAGGTTTCCAATATTCATTTTTATCAACAGCATTGATGGTGCCGTCACCATTCATATCACCAGCCCACATACACAATATGCCACCGACATTATTTTGAGCCATTGCCCCATTGGTGTAAACCGCGCTATTAGGATCAGAAAAATCAAAAGCCGTATTATCATCAAAAGTGATCGCATTCGCCGTCATCACTCCTAAGTGATTATAATGCTGAATCGCTACATAGTAGTCACCTCTTGGAACGTCTCCAAAGAAAACTTTAGCAGTACCTGAGGCATCAATAATCTGCCCATTAGCTTGGAGTAATGCCGCCTTAGCAGCGACTAAAGTAGCAGGATTAGCAGCGTCTCTCAACTCCACTCGCACCCAATCGACTATTTGAGCGTCTCCCGTAGCGTCGAATGCTTCGTCGTAGGCAGTTTGTAAAGCACCGTAAGGGTCTTTATCTGGCAATAGACTATTGGTGTTCAGGGTTGTATTCATCGAGCTACCATTCATTGGACCTTCTAAAAATGCTTTTAGCGTAATAGCTGTTCCCTGAGTAGGGTCAACTTGACAATCTGGCCCAGCTTTCAAAGCAGGTAGAATCAATTCAGGTTTGGTGTTGATGAAACTGGCAGTTTTAAAAGTAGCGGTAATTGCCGTATCACTCGCACCCATCCAATCTTGCAAAATCGTTCCAAATACTGTTCGATAATCGTATTGTAATTGCGTATTTGGATTTGGTGCATCTTTGACTAAAAATTCATCTGCCAATAGTGGATTCGTTCCATAGACACCAGCTTTAACACCATTTCCTACGACATACATTGGTCCAAGCGTTCCGTGATCGGTCCCATTTCCACCATTTTCTCTAAACTTTCGACCAAACTCAGAAAAGACCACTGTAATTACCTTATCCGCTAATCCGAGTGCTGTTAAATCCTCTTGGAAGGAACGCAATGCCCGTCCAGTGGCTTTTAATAATGGATTTTGTCTATTTTTTTGATCGCCATGCGTATCCCAGCCGCCTTTTCCAGCAGTGAAGATTTTGGTTTTAGACCCACCAGAAATTAGCTTAGCAATAATTTTTAATTGATTGGCTAAAGATTCATTATCGTAAGTAGCTATATTATTACCAGCATTGAAAGTAGCTGAAACTCTTTCACTATAAACGTTGACAGAATTTTCAACCGCAAGGATATGGTTCAATGCAGACCCTTGATCGGTATTCGGTATATTAGAAATCTGCTCTCCCAATAATGAGTTGACCGCAGAACCAAAACCATTGACATTGATCCCTTTTAAAGAAGTATGATAAATAGTATCCGAACAGTAAAAGGTTTTTTCAAAAGTACCCATCGAAATACCTAGTGGATCTAAATTCTCAGAAAAAGGTACGCCTTCATAAAATGGATAGCGGTTGGCTAAATACTCTGCCATGAACCCTCGCTTATTATTTTTATAAGTTCCACCATCCCCTCCAAATGCCCATAGCCTCCCCGAGGCAAAATGCGACCGATTCAAATTTGGATAACCAGCACCTTGTACGATAGCCATTTGACCATTTTCATAAAGGTGTTTAAAGTCATCCATATTAGGATTTAAGCCGATTTGTTGGGCATCGGGCAAATCTGCTTGCAAAGTCAATAACTCATTTTGAGCAAACTTTACATTCGGTCGATAATCCGAATAGAGTCCCATTTGATTCAATGGGATCAAGTTATTTAAACCATCATTGGCACCATTCAAATGAATGACAACAACGGAACGATCATCAGGGTTACAACTAAATGCTTCCAACATTTGTGGACTAGCGAATACTCCTAATGGCATCGAGTTCAAAAACATCGGTGCCGAAGTAAAAGCTGCATTTTTTAAAAAATTCCTTCTGTTCATTATTTATTATTTACGATACTTTGATAAGTTAGGTAGCAGAGGGTCGCTTCAAGTGCCCCTCTGATTTTTTTGTAAATGACATTCCACTTGAAGTGATCCTGTCATTCAAAATCGCGATCTTAAAAAGTCTGATACTCTTCCGAATTCAGTATTGCCTTAAAGAAGTTGCCTAAGGATTCATTCACATCACTGGTATCACCTGTATCTTTATAATTGACCCATTCGAATAGGAAGTTGATAGAAGATAAACCATTGAGTACCGCATCTCGGAAGTAGTTGTAACGATCACCCGTAGGCATAACAGGTAGCATGACCTCTAAAACTTCCGTTACGAACGTCTCAATCATCGCATCTGCTTGTGGGAAGTCAGCAGGACCGAAAGTACTAGGTAAAGTAAAGTTCGTATCAAAAAACGGTGCAAGCTCCAGTTTTAGCGCACTGTTATTTTTGTATTTTCCTCTTAGAATCTGGTCGTAAAAAGAATATCTGTGAATTAGAGCGGTGGAGGTAAACCAGTTACAGCTATAGCCATTTTTGTAATAACCGTCATATCCTTCAACACTGGCAGGTGCGAAAAATGGATAGCCTTGTTCCACCAATTTACGTCTAATGCTATCTATATCTTTATAGTTATTGGTCCGATCTGTTTCAAAATCAGGAACCAGTGCCGACAAGTTCAAAAAGTTGAAAGTCTGCATCATGTATTCTAATCCTGACTTTACTTTTCCTGCTATAATATTATCTAAAGCATTGTCGTCATCTTCATCATAAAAGTGTTGACTTTTTAAGAGTGTCTTGACAACAGGAACTAGATCGAAATTATTTGTTACCAATAAATTTGCCAGAGGCGTAATCACATTGGCCTCTTTGGTAGCATCTAGTTTATCACTTACAAAGTAATAGTAGAGCTTTCTCGTATAGGCTTTAGCCGTTTCTAGTTGACCAAAAATCATGTCAATAAAATCCTGCAATTCACGGAGCATATCCGCCTCTTTTGCCGCATTGTCAACCCCTGTTGCTCCTGCGATAACTTGATTGCCAAAGGCTGAGGAAAATTGTTTGTCAGAAAAGTCGTGCCTGTTTTTAATAGGTTTGGAGGTAACTAAGCCTGTGTCCGCATCTTTGAAAGCATAATTTTGAATACGGAAACCCGTCAATAATTTGGCGGCAGTAATAATGTCATCTTCCGTATAATTGGTATAATTGCCTTGCCCAATTTGTTCCCCTTTTAGAATGGTAAACAACTCCAAAAACTCTCTAGCGTAGTTCTCATTCGGAGCGGTATTTCGATTACTATGGTTATCCAAATAAAGTCCCATCATTGGGTCAAGTGTGACCTTATAGGCAAAGGTTTTGATATTGCCATAAGCAAAATATTGTAGCAAACGCATGTAATTATACAATTGCCAGTTACGTGAGGTGGTTGAGCCAATAATGAAGGTGGAGTGTAAAAAGATGGCTAATTTATGCTTAATAGTCGTATCAAAAAGCATTTCTTGAAAGAACCAACTTTGCACCAATTTCGTTTTTACACCATTTGATTCTCCCGAAAAGTCGTTGGGTTTGGTCTCCGCATCGTGAACCGAATACCACGCTAATCCAGTGGTTCTATCTCTTGGGCCTTCGGGATTTCGGAGTGGATTATTGGCGAAAAGTGCCTCAACAGCAGCATCAGCGGTCATTGTTGCAAATTGCTCGATCCTTGCTTTGGTAACAACAAAAGTAGAACGTCGCAATAAATGTGCGGCTAATCGCTTGCCTAATACGCCAGATTTTGGGTCTAAACTTGCCATGAATCTTATTGAAAGTAGGTTATATATTAAATGTTCTGTTCTATGGGGGAATATAAATATCAAATTGTTTGACAACGTAGCCTATAGTCTTCCAAAGTAGGAAGTATTCAAGCTAGTTTTCTATGGTTATATCAAAATGAAAAGTACATTAACTGCAAGAAGGGTTTTCTATCGGTTTTCAGTTAAAACTTCCAAGGGGGAAGTCTGAATGTTAATGTTTTATTATAGGCGGTTAACTCATGGAGTTGACACAAAAACGAACTAAAAATGAGCTTTCGTATCTATACTGCAAATATAATATAAAAATAAATTAAATGATTGTTATAATTGGGGATAATCCTACAATTTTTTGCAGTCATTACATATCCACAGTGAGATACAGGAAAAATAGTACATCATACAAAGAATATAGGAGGTACTTAAAAAGAACCTCCATCATTCTCTTAAAACTCCGTCAAAGTCCCCGCAGGCAAAGTCTCCATCACTTGAATATCCGTCAAAGCATATTGCCCCCGACCACCAGACAATTGAATCCTACCATGCTGAGTATAACCTTCCCAAGGAATTTGGAAACGAGGTTCTTCGTCGGTTGCATTGGTATAAAAATCCCATTGCGTCACCAACCGACTATTTTTATCAACGTAGACCAAGTATTTATTATCAGGAGTAACACCGACATTCTTAAAGGTCATGGCTAAAATATCCGCTTTGGCACCAGCTTGAGTCTTATCTTCTCCAACATATTTTAAGGTAACGCCCGAATCTTTCAATTTAAATGGCATCACTAACCAGTAAGCATCATTGATCCAGTGCGCTTTTCCCTTTTGCATGATCGCTTTATTTCGCATGTGGGTAGCGTCTATTAGGGTGTCTCCCATCATTGCGGTTCCTTGCATGGTATTGATATTCATCAAAACAGTATTGTTTTCATTGACATAATCAATTCGGATATCTCCTGTTTGTTTGTCCCAAGTGTGGATTCTAGAGCCAAAGAAATTCCATTTTAAGTAGCGGGTCTGCTCGTAATTCTTGCGACCACCCATAGCGTCCATCACTTCGTCCGCTATTTTAATGGCTTTGACATCAGAATTTAGTACATCAAAACCTGCTGACGGTGGATTGCCTTTAATTCCTTTTTGGGTTGAACAGGCATAGAGGACAAAAAAAGTGGCTAATAGATAAAAGTATTTCATGCTTTAAGTTTTTAATTATGATCGTAATTTTTTGAATATTGGATTTGAAAATGACCAATTGATTTTGCGTTGGGTTAGCAGTCTTTTAAGGAAATAAATTCGAAAGAATTTATTGATTTAAAACTGCTAACCTAACTTTCTGGTCTCCTAAATCAAGTTAGGTTAGCTATCTTTTAAAGGTTAAGTTTTCTATGCATTTCAAGTCTTGAAAAAGATAGTTTAATCCAACTTTTTGATCTTCTAAACTGAGTTAGGTTAGCTATTTTTTAAAGGTTAATTTTTCTTCGAAAATTAACCTTTAAAAAAGATAGCTAACCCAACCATTACTTCAAAACCATTAAATCCTTTTCGGCCGCAATATAGCCAAAAGAACTCCAACTAGACCGACTAACAATTTTTTCGAAATGCGCCTTAGCTTTTACTGTATCCTTATTATATAGGTACCAGTTGCCAATACCGTAGTCTATTGCATCATTAGAAGGGGTATCGCCATCCCCATTATCTAATAAAGTAGTTAAGTCAATGAGTCCTTTATATAATAGGTTCGTTTGATGATAAGCTTGATTTTCGATGATAGGCATCTCCAATTGAATATTATCCAAAACTTTATCAGCGGCATCGGTTTGATTCATTCGACGATTAATCATGTACAACCAATGCGTCGCAGAAACCACATTATCGGGATTAGAGGAAGTCGCTAAACATTTTTCGTAAGCAGCCAAGGCATTTGGAAAATCATGCTTTAAATAATAAGCCAAACCTAAATGATAATAAATATTGCCATGTAAGGTACTGACAGGAATATTTTGTGCATTTGGCATGCCGTCAGGTTCTACAGCGTTGGGTTGACCTTGAATCAATTCTGTTGCTTTTAGATAATCTGTGATAGCTAAGTCGAATTTTCTAATAGAAATATATCGGTGCCCTCGGTGTCGATAAAACCGAGCATCCTTGGGAAATTTTTGAATACCTTTTGTATAAAGCTCAATCGCCTCGTCATACCGTCCTTGATAAGCCATGAATCTAGCATACCAGATTAAATTATCTGCTGTTGGATGTCCCTCGTAATTATTTTTATGATTTTCGAATTTGGTTAAAAGCTTTTCGGATGATTTAGCTGCATAGAAAGGTTTGCCCGACAGCGAATAGGCAGCAGGTTTTGGAGAAGGGCTTATTTGTTCCTTTTTTGGAGGAGCGGTTTCTTGGCAAGCCATAAAATTTAGCGATAAGCATAGGAGTAGAATTAGTTTATTCATGCTATATAGTTTATTCGATAAATCATGGAGGTAAAAATACCTAATAATTAACTCTTACTTATCATAACCAATTAGACTATTTTAACCATATAGTTATTTAAGAGCATTTAAGCTGTGTTCTAAATGAACTTCAATGACTATATGGTAGAATAATTTATAACGTAAATGTAAAGAATGAATAGTTGTAGGATTAATTAATAAAGTCCTAATTGGTGAAAAATGGGCTAAAAGGGACTGTTTTGCATTGTTCTAATTTGTGACACGGTAAAAAAGGGTTAAGATTTTGTGAAGATACCATTTTTACCTTTTAGGAAGTGAAAGGGATGTTTTTGGTTTTTTATTTTTTAAAATACTGATAGTCAGTGATTTGAATGGTTTTGATGTTCGAATTATTAATAATTAGGTTGTCACAAATAATGTAAAAAAGAACAAACGATTACGAGCAACTAAAAAGTGAACCTTAAGTCAAAATTTTTTTAAAAAAGTTTTCATTGGAAAAAAATCATTTTTGAAATACCCATTTTGATTTAAAAAATTGACCATTAAAATTTTACGCTTTAATTTATTTTAAAATATGGAAATTTGCTTATAATTTGCTCTGTCACAAAAAGTTATGAAAAATGAAATTTTTGTTTTTTTTGAAAAAAAGTTTTGAAAAGGCTTGACAGTGACACTAATGCGCTATATATTTGTATCATAATTACGAACAACAACACTTCCTCCCAACAATTTTTCTCCCCCTTAAATTCTCCCTCAATAAATAATAGATAAAGACAAAACTTGCCACAAACACTGAGTATCAAGCACTAGAACAACAAACATTTAAAGGTCTATATAAAAACACTCACACTAAAACAAAAACTTGAACAAACACTCAGACGTAATTCCCCACTTAGAAGTCTAATTTGAAATTATTGAACAAATTTTGGTTAATTTAAAGAGCAGCACAGAGCAATCATTAAGGCTACGAACAAACACTCAAATTTTAAAGGCACAAACACCCTAGAGAGCATCATTAAAGGCTA
>CALDTJ010000449.1 GCA_937924145.1 uncultured Saprospiraceae bacterium | reverse complement strand
AAATAAAAAACCCATAGTCAGCAGCAAATACTAGCCAACTATGGGTTGATAAAAACACCTAAAACATTTAAAAACCCGAAAAATTAGATTCGTCAGAAAGTTATACGATTAGTAACACTATCTATCTTTACTAATAATCAGCTTTTCTCCTATAATTCGGTATAATTATCATTTTTTTTATGAAGAATAATCATCAGTCGAGTGGAAAAAATCCATAGTCAGCAGCAATTTGCTGGCTAACTATGGGTTGATAAAACACCTAAAACATTTAAAAACCTGAACACTTAGATTTGTTGGAAAGTTATACGGTTAGTAATACTATCCATCTCTACTAATAATCAGTTTTCCTCCTGTAATTCAGTAGGATTATCATTTTCCTTTACGACCATTAATGATTAGTCGAATTGCTCTTCTAATATTTCTACTTTGCGCAATGACCGAGCAATACCATTTCTCTGCTTTAAAATCTCAGCTGCTACTTCAGAATTTAACTTATAAGTATTGAAAAATTCATCGTAAGCTTTTAAAGACGCCTCTTCGCCTCTCTCACATTCTTCCAATACGGCCTCTTCGTCACTAAATGCTAAGGCAGTCTTGAAATCAATCCAAGCTCGGTGCGCTTGTCCTATCAAACTACCTTCTTTTATTGGTGTACCACCTAACTTTGTAATCAGGTTTTTTAAGGATTCAGCATATTGGAATCGTTGCTGGGATCTTGCCCCAAAAAAAGTTTTTAAGCGAGCAACTTCCGTATTCTTCTTGGCATTTGCATAGCCCAACTCTGCATCATAAGTTTTCTCTAAGAGGTCGTTTAGCCCCTCAATTAATACTTTAGGTTCAGTCATGATTTCTAATTTTTTTCAAGCTATTTTAAGTACATTAGTAATTTTGCTCCTTTCGTACAAATAGCTCTTAAGGTTAATAATAATCTGATAATCAGCACATTTACTATGAATTTTTGTCAGACAATCGAAGAATTCTTTTCTAATAACAATAATCATCTTCAATTAGTGACAAGCTGACTTTATCGACTAGGTCAATATTTATTATTGGAGCATCTCTAAAACAGAACAGATAAGGTGATGTTCAATTTATTGCAAATATTTTTTTTTAGTTGCCTACCCAAGTTAACCCAATCGGAACAAATAATAATTTTTTTTTCAGAAAAAAGTGAACATCTAAGACACTCATCCTTTTTAGATACAAATGCTAAAATAATAAGCTAAAATTAAACACAGCATGTACTTATGAGACCATAAGTGTAGAACTAAACAATTGCCCTATTATATGAAATTTGAAATTAAGAAATACAATGCGCATGGAATCATTAAAGATATAGCTCGAACATTGGGCACAGCATCTCGAACAGATTGTCTTGAGGAGATTATTGAGTTGCCGAAGGAGTATGGTACAGGAAAAATTGTAGGATTTAGTTTCAGTGATGGTGTGAGTTTATTGATTTTTAATTGTCAATTAAAAGATGATTGGACATTAGTTTTTGAAAATGATGCTCCTGCCCCATTGCAATTTAATTTTAGTATGAAGGGGAATGTAAAACATATTTTTAATTATAGAAGTATTCAGTGTCAATTGAATCCGCTGCAAGGGACAATAACTGCAAATCCTGCAGGTAGCTCGCAAACTTTTCAGTTGCCACACAATACAGAGATTTTATTTAATAGCTTATTGATAGACAGAAAGAGATATGGCGAAAAAATAAAATGTATACTGGATCAAATGCCCAAAAGTCTGTCTAGTATTTTTACAGATGCTGATGCTGAAAAACCTTTTTTCTATCAAAGCAATTATAGTTTATCTATTGCAGGGTGTATCAAAAAAATTACTGGAGACAAAAATGAAGGGCTGGTCAGAAGTACTTTTCTAGAGGCGAAGGCTTTAGAATTGTTTTCTAAGCAAATCAAACAATACCAAGACGATTTAAATTCTCCTGGTAGACAGGTAATGTTGCGAAAATACGATTTGGAGAAAATAAGAATGGCAAAAGACCTACTCATAAAAGAACTAGTCAATCCTCCTACTATAGAAGAATTGGCTAAGCGAATAGGCATCAATCGGCAAAAACTCAAAGTGGGTTTTAAAAAGGTTTATGATAAAACGATTAATAATTATGTAAGAGCGGAGCGGATGGAAATGGCATCTATTCTTTTGCTACACGGAATGTCTGTAAGACAAACTGCAACTGAAGTAGGTTACTCCAATCAGAGTCACTTTGCTAAAAGATTCAGAGAGCGATACGGAATATTACCAAAGGACTATTTGAAGTCGATTCGGTCAAAAGTAATTGATTAACAGATGCTTAAGGTAACTATTGAGGGGTAATGAGAAGTTCTTTTGAAATAGAAATGTCTTTTTAATGTCATGACAGAACTTCCATTTGGGGTGAGTTTATTTCCAAACGGGTGAGAAAGTAAGGAACAAAATAGCGTATTTTTGTGGTGTCATTTTTTGACTTCTATACACTTAGAACCTGCCTTATTAAGATACATTAAGAATTGAAAGGATTTCTCCTTTCAACCCTTTAAATGTAGTTCGTACAATATTTTTAGAAAAGAAATTATAGTTAGCAATTTACTTTAAAATTTACATTTTAATAATGTAATGTAAGTGCTAATTCCATACACTAGGGGCCATTAAGAACCTTAATGGGGCTCTTTACACGGCAGCTTGTTCCTACGGGGACGGCTGTCGTTTTTTTATTTCTTTCTAATCCTATCAGTCTTACGAACAAGACTAGAAAGTCTGACCCACCAAAAGGTTCATTTTATTAGCTAATAATTTTGATGCTTTGATAATTCTCTTGAAAAAGTCGTTTCAATTCCTATTTTTTTAGCCACTCGTCCACTCTATGATTCAATCATATAAGCTCATTTTCAGTTAGCAAAACCTTTAAAGTAAAGTCGTCTACTGCCCTACTCTAGTGCATATCGGAAGAATTTGTCAAAGAAAGATATTTTTTGGTGATGCAAAAAATCCAAATCTACAGCTCAAACCGTAAGTAAATATGTAAGACTTAATCCAACTAAATTTACACAAAGATGTTTTAATGAGGCTCTTTATACGGCAGTTTGTTCCTTCGGGAACAGCTGTCGTTTTTTTTTGAACATATTCAAAACTCATCCTTTTTATAGTAGGGGAACAGGCAAAACATCGCTGCCAAACCTATTTATAAGTTTTATTTCCAAATAGAATTTTTACTCTAATCTATAAGAGTACGCCATGCTATTATACGCAATAGGGAATAAAGCCTTCATCTTAAAAACAAGCATTATGAAATTATTAATTTCTCTTTTATTAAACGGATTATTAGTTTTTATTGCATCTGCTCTATTATCAGGTGTACATATTGAAGGGTTCGTGACCGCAATCATCGTATCTGTTTTGTTGTGTATGGTAAACTCTTTCATTAAGCCAATCTTGACCTTTTTCACCTTACCAATCACCATTCTAACCCTCGGTTTGTTCTTATTTGTTATCAATGGAGCGATGGTCTTACTAGTAGATGGTTTATTGAGTAATTTCAGGGTGGATGGTTTACTTTGGGCAATTGGATTTTCTATTGTAGTATCAATTCTAAATATGTTTATTGGGTCCGATAACAATATAAAATTGGCTTAATCATAAATTAAGGAACTTATTATTCAACCTAAAATAAAATTTTTGACAATGAAAAAATTGAATTTATTTGTAGCAGTAGTATTTGCGCTTTTTGCCTTTGTAGCTTGCGAAAATGATGTTAATACTAATGCAGAAACGGCAAAAGCAGAAATTACAGAAACTACAGATCGGGTAGGCAGTGCAATTAGTCGTGAAAGCGCGGAACTCAAGGTAGAACTTGAAAATGCCAAGACAAAAGTGGACAATAAAATTAAAGAATTAGAAGTGAAATGGGCGAATGCAACAGGGGAAACTAAAACCGAACTGGACCAACAATTGGACAAATTAAGGTACCGACAGGATAAATTAGCAAATGATTTAAAACACATCGGAGATAAAATTGAAGATGGCTGGGACAAATTTAAAGCTAATGCTAAAGAAACCTTGGATGAGTTAGATGAGGATTTAGATGATATTAACGAGTCTTTATAAATTGATAAGAGAACGTTTCTCAGTGTATCAAAACTGATGTAAAGGAGGGAATTTATTGAATTAAATTCCTTCCTTTTTTTTGGAAATACCCCAGTGAACAATTACTAAGTTCATCCTTTCTATAAAAAAATACAATTAATAAATTTTAAAAAAATTAGAATGGAAAAGCACTCTTTATTAACAAAGGCATCTATTGCGACCTGTTTATTATTTACTAGCACCTTTGCAAAAGCACAATTAGATATAGATATCGACTTGGGCAAAACTGAATGGTACGAAGATCCAAAGATTTGGGTAGGGGTGGCTATCTTTTTAGTCGTACTTGCTTTTATTGCTAGAGGTAAGAAATAGTTGATAGAATACAGTTGCTTATTTCTTTAATGACTAACTCAAATAGCACTTACAACATGAAAAATACAGCATTTAAAAAGGAAGTACTCAAAAAAGCTAAGGCCTTAATTCAGAGCCGTATCGATGATTTAGAAGAGCAGATTGCTCGATTAGAAAACACTAAGGTACTAACACAAGCAGACAGCGTCGATTTGGTCTACAAATCTCAAAACGAGGCCAATCATGAAATATCTAACAAATTAGCAGCAACTTTAAACGAGGCGACAAGAAATTTAACTCGACTAGAGTTGATTGAAATAAGTGGTAGTTCTTCTGAAAAAGTGGAACCTGAGGCAGTTGTTATTACTAATCAAGGCATATTCTTCGTATCTGTCCATACGGGTAGTTTCGAAGTAGATGGCAAAGAAGTGATGGGCATTTCTACCAAATCACCCATTTTCCAAAAAATGATGGATATGGAGAAAGGCGACAGCTTTCGATTAAGAGACATTGCTTACACCATAGAAGAACTATTCTAAGAGAATTGAGTCTCTAGTGTAAATTTGATAAAGTGACAGTGAAACAAGGCGACTAATTTTGGTCGCCTTGTGTGTTTTAAGTAACTAGTAAATAAAATAAAAATCATGAAAGTACTACCCTATTTATTCTTCTTAGCGAGCCTATTATCCTTTTCTTTTTGTACCAATGCTCAAATATCAGACGATGCAAAAGCTAAAATGGAGGCTAATTTTAAAGCTAAATATCCTAATGCTAAAGACATTTCTTGGGGTAAGGACTCCAATGGAAATTATGAGGCTAAGTTTGAACAGAACGATGAAAAATATCGAGCAGACTTCTCTCCTGCTGGAGATTGGATAGAAACAGAAAATAACATTAAATTCAAACACTTACCCAAAGCTGTACAGGAGGCCATCAAAAGAACATACGATGAAGATGATATTGAAGAAATAGAAGAAGTAAATCACTACCAAAAAGGTATTTTTTATGATGTGGAATTTGATGCCAAGGGCAGTAAGAAAATAGATGTAGAGTATAATGCGTTGGGGAAAATTATTGGAACAGAATAATTTTTTAGTTTTTTTGTGACTATTCAGGAGCCCCAAAATTATGCTGAATAGTTAGTTTTTTTAGATTCTATTTAATTGTAATTGAACAAATAGCATCTTCATCCTTTTTACAATAAACAACTGATAATGAACATATTAAGTAGTTGTTTTTATTTAAATAATCATTATTATTAACCTTTAAATTTTAAAAATTATGTTACGTTACGCAGTTATTTTCTTTATCGTTGCTTTGATTGCTGGTGCTTTAGGTTTTGGCGGAGTCGCTGGAGCTGCTGCGGGAATTGCTAAAATTGTGTTTTACATTTTCCTAGTATTATTATTAGTTTCTTTAGTTTCTAATTTATTGAAAAAAGCATAATTGTTTTGATAAGCTAACTAAATAAAACCAGTAAAAAAGCCTTGATAAACTTCTTGTTAATCAAGGCTTTTTTACCTTTAAAAACGTTGATATGAATCATCCAACTATAAACAATATTTCTTCCATGCAAAATTTAATTGAGCAACAGCAAACGGCTCAAAGCTATTATCTAAAACTGAGCACGGAGGTATCAGACCAACAACTAGGTCGCTGGTTTAAACTGTATAGTGAACAAAAAAAGCATTGTATTAAAAAGTTAGAAAGGATTTTGGAGAAACTAGGTCAAGCAACTGGTCCTTCTCGATATCCAAACACCTCGAATGCCTACGAACCAATAAGAAGAGATATATTTTCAAATGAAAAAGCACAACTACTCTCTATCACCAAAAGCCAAGAAAAAGTGATTATTCAATTGTACACTAATGTAATTCTAGATAATGACTTGCCAGACTCTGTCAGTCTGACACTATTAAGACACCGAGATCAGATTGGTTTAGCATTGCGGTATTTGGACAAAATTGCTGCTTAGTTAAAATTGTAACGCATAATTAAACTTTGTTCATACGAGGTGAAATGGATAGAAAATTTGTAAGTATTCACCAACTAGATTTACCACTCGTATTTTCTACCATTTAGGTACTATTAAGTTCATTTAGAACACGACTTAAATGCACTAAATGGTAAAAATTAAGTCTAATTAGTTATGTTGCTGAATAGTTGCAAAAATTTAAAAGATAGACCTAAAATCAACATATACTCAGATCTTATGCCTTGAATTCAATAGAGGTGGCTAGTTTTTTCAGAACTTCTAAATCTACCTCATTCTTAATGAATAGTTTAGCATCTGTCATCAAAACATCTATTTCTTTCTTTATCGTTGAATGGTAACCTTTTGTAGCAGACTCTTCTCTAGCAAGGTACTTGAGCATCAGTAATATTTTCTGAATAATAATGACATCATGCTTGCAGTATTGTCTCAACGATGCCAGCATATTGTATAGTAGCTCGTCAAAGTCAACGGTTGTCTGTACAAGTCTCAATTGTTTATTGACTCCCCTATACATTTCTTTATCGTCCAACTGCATTCGAATAGCGAGCAATTCTGTCAAATAATCAATAGCGTTGATAGCTGTTCCTGGGTCATTAATTCCGGGAGACATCGCTTTGACTGCTATTTCGGTAATTTGTTTGATACCAAAAACATAGTTTTCATCCCCATTTGGATTACCCGAATATTGCAAACAGGATAAGACCTTCTTTGCATCCTCTTCCCCTAGCTCTTTTTTACTTTTTAAAATTGGTACACTCTTTAGAATAAATAGCCCTTTGATGGGCAGTACTTCGAAGACCGTTTCTAACTCATCGGCAAGTTCAACAATTGTGGATCTTGAAACTCCTTGAAAATAACCATTTTCTGTACCGTAGATCTTAGACCAGTCTTTAGTATCTGGAGTGGATAAATCTTTGTTCTCCGACTCTTCCTTACCCAGTTCTTTTAAACGATTTTTAGTTCGAATAAAAATTCTTTTTAAAATAAAATTAATTTGAATTTCTTGAGATATAGAATGAATAAAGTAGACAAACATGCCTAAACAGGTAATACCCAGTATAATTCCCAACAATACAGCTGCACCAGGTAAAGTATAGGCATCTCCATTAGGTATGATGGAAATGATAATCAAAATACAGTAAACAATCGTCCCTAGATAAAAACCCAGTACAATCTGATGTCTTTTATTAGAAATGAGTTCAGGTAATAATCGGGGCGAATAATTTGAGGAGGCTTGATTTAGTATCAGCATGACCATCGAAAAACTAAATACCATGAGTGATAAAAGTCCACCAATAAAGGTACTTAAGATGGTTCGAGCTGTATCGGCATTATTGATGACTAGGAAGGACGCGTTTTCTAACAAATAGCTAGTCATTCCCTTACTTTCGAGCGTCAAAGCGATAACCGCTAACAGAAAAAATCCAATGGTAATAACCGCTGGATAGAAAGCAATACTGGATAGAACTGCCCGATAGATAGATAGGATGTAATTCTTGAGTTTTACCATAGTTTAGTACAAAGATAGACATTCAGACCATCAATTAGATTGATTAATGGTCTGAATGTATTCTATTGTTTACAGGCTATCAATCCATTCTTTCACTTGTTGCTTAGTTTTGCCTGTCTTTTGTTGTAGCCTGCCCAATAATTGGTCTTCTTGGCCTTCTTGGTAAGTCAATTCGTCATCCGTCAATTCGGCATACTCCTCCTTGATTTTACCTTTTAATTCGTTCCAGTTGCCTTTTAGGCGATCTGTAAATGCACTCATATTTTCTAATTTTTGTTGAGAAAGCAATGCTTTTTCATAGGTTAATAATGATATATAAAGTATAGATGGTAAGCATATTTACCTACTATTCATTCATATCCGCTAGAGGTTGATCGGGCGCATTTGATTCTTCTGCACACTTATCATTTTTCTCTTTAGTGTTTTTTTGACTATCTGATTTTCCTTTGTCAGCGTTGGTCGTATTCTTTTTAGAATTAGCCATTTTATAGGTTTGTATTGGTTATAAAAATAGAGTTTTCATCAGCAAATTATTGCCGATTATTCGCTCCGTCTAATTTGGTATTTACCTTTTTTAAAGTTTCCTTTTTCTCTCCCAACGCCTCTATACTTTGCTCTAACTTTACTTTAGTCTCGGCAATCTTTCTTTCCAACTCTCGGTTTTCTTTTTGGAGTTCTGCAATCTTATCCTTGTTCTTATCCATCTTCTTGCGCATATCGTCCCTATCGTCTTCTAGGTCGGCTACTTCGTCTCTTTGGTCTTCTACGATGTCTTGATAATAGTTTGGTAATAATCTATTCAAGAAATCAACCGTCAAATCTTTCATTGCATTGTATTCCGTCCACATTGAAGTTGGTGTAATCGGGTTGTTATACCCCACTTGACCAAAGACGTACATATTTGTTTGAGCACCATTTTCTACGACTTTAGCAAACAATTCCATTGGTTTAGTAGAGATTGGTGGAATAACAGTTGACTCCGTATAGACTACTTTCTTATTCTTCAAAAAGCCAATCCCTTCTACCTTAACATCGAACTGATCGTCCATGAAATCTTTGAAAGATTTTTTGACATCTTTCGAACCTGGTGCAATAGTAACTTTGACTGCACTTCTTTCTTTTCCATCATGGATGATTGTCTCATTGGAAACATTTAAAATCTGAGCATTTACAAAAGTAGCACTCATTATAAAAATACCCAAAAGGGCTTGTTTGACTATTTTATTAAACATAATTGATTGAATTTAAAATTTAAAAAATGGATGACTTTAATTTTAATTGCTGCTAGGCAAAAAGTCATGCTATATATTTTTTGAAATTGCTAAACAATTGATTATTAGCTATCTAGCGTCTTTTCCAAGGCAGTATACAATGCTAACACAGTGTCTATTTGCTGACTTATTTGTGTAGCATCTTCTTGTACAATTAATAAGTTTTTGTAAATCTGCTCGTGCTGTGCTTGAATCTCTTTACCACCAATAGCAGCGTGTTCGTGTTTTTCAATATAGGCCCTATTTTGGTCAATAATTTCTTCGTGCTTTTTTAAAATTCCTTTGTATTCTGCTATCAATGTTTGGTGTCTTTTGACTCTTCGCAAGATTTCTGTGTCAGGAGTATCGGTATTCCAGACTGCCTCTGCAAACGTTTCATTTTCTTTTTCTAATTCCTCAACCCTGTCCTTCAAATCGTCATAAATTTCTTCAATTGACTGATTCCATGCGACGGCATTTTGATGCTCAAGACTGTTGCTGTTACTTTGGTTACAAGCAATAAAAATACTGATCGCTGCTATGATGCAGCATTTGAATAACTGTGACATTTTTCTAATTTTTAGATTGGATTATTAATATTTTAAGCGATAAAATTGGTAATCGCTAATTTGTCGTAAGGGTTGAAAATTCGTTTTGCAACTTTGCTATTTTCACTAAAACGGACGAGTATCGAGGATGTTCAATTGGACAAGTATTATGCAGTCGTTTTCTTCTTTTTGAAAAAATGCCAAAATCTAAAACGTTCACTGTCATATTTTTCCTCAAATATTTCTTCATTTCCATAAATGTCGTTACTCAAGAGAACGCTTAAAGGTTTTAGGAAGTCAATTTGAGACATCATCACTCGTAATACGGCAATGGTTGGCAACGCCAAAATAAGCCCCGCAACTCCCCACATAAAACCTCCTGTAACCATTGATAAAATAGCTGCTAAAGGGTTCACTTTGACAGAGGACCCCACTACCTTGGGCGTAATGATATTGCCTTCTAGGGTCTGAACAATTGCAAACAGTAGGATAACCAAGGCTGGTTGCAGATAACTGTCGGCTGTTGCCAAAGAGAAAGCAAAAGGTAAAAATCCACCAATGAAAGTACCAACGTATGGAATAATCGCTAAAAATGCAGCCAAAAAGCCCCAGAAAAAAGCGTATTTAACCCCAATTAAGAAAAGTCCAAGGCTATTAAAAACACCTAGGATAAGCATCACAGTACCCATACCTGAAAGATATTTTTGTACAACACCTTGTATTTTTGTTAAGACTTTTTCTGTTGAAGTTCTTTGGTCCTCACTGACTTGAATTAAGATAAAATTCTTAATAGAGGTTCGATATAATAGTAGAAAGAAAGTGTAAAGTAAAGTCAAAAGCAAACTAGTCAAAAAAGCAGTAGAAGAACTTATACTAGACCCTACAAAAGTCAGAGGCCCGTCCATCAACTTAGAGGCATTTTTGCTGATCCATTCTTTACTGTTCGTTCCAGATAAGCCAACTTGCTGGTTGACCCAAAGAAAAACATTATTGACCACCTCTTCCAGTCGTTTTCCGACGGTGGGTAAGTCATTGACGACCTCCATAAATTGTAAAGAAAACAACACAATAAGTCCAGTCAAAGGCAGTAAGACCACGAAAAAAGACAAGAAAGCTGCAATCCCACGGTTAGGAATTTTACGTTCAACTTTATCACAGATCGGTTTTAGTAAAAAGGCAAAGAATCCCGCAAAAACAAAAGGGATTATCAGGCTTTTTGCTACTACACTCAGATAGGTTAAAATCGCCGCAATAATTAATAAATAGGCTATTTTCTGTAAACTTAGGGTATATTTCATTTTGATGACTTGTCGTTCTGGTATTTACTAGAGTTTTTCATAAGACAATACCCGCAAGCCCTTCGAGAGCTGGCAGGTATACCACTTAAGAGTAAGGTCTATTTTTTTGCAAAAAATCATTATTTATTGAGGATCAGTATTACTGTCGTAATCTCTTCTAGACTTCAAATACTGTAAACTGATAAAAGTAAAGATTAAGCCCGCAACCATCACTTCTAAAAAAAGTGCTCCACTAATCATCAATAATGTCGGAAAATCTGCCGCCTCTATTCCATATTTCGAGAAAACTAAGCTAGATCCTGATAAGAAGGTAAGTACATTCACTAGGATTAGAGTTGCGCCTGTGATTAAAGTTATTTGAGCAGCAAACGTCATCCCATTTTTAAAAGTCGTACCCGTTTTTAAAAAGCGATTATAATCACCTAATGCGATAGCTAAAATGATACCTAGGATACTATATCCGAAGTATTTTGCGCCGATATTATTTTCCATACCAGCCGCTTGCATCGCAAATAAAAAAAGTGCAACTAGTCCTCCTGCTAGTACCCCATATTTAAGAGCACTTGTAAAGAAGGGATAGGTAACTTTTGATAAATTCTTTGGTTCGGATGAATAAGTTGCAGTTGCTGTATTTGATGTTGATTGATTCATATT
>CALDTJ010000448.1 GCA_937924145.1 uncultured Saprospiraceae bacterium | reverse complement strand
GCAAATTTGACGCAGGATTTTTTATCTCAGACAAGGCAAAAAACGCAGACAATGCAGGGCATTGGCGAGTATTTTTAACGCAGTATGAGGTAAAAAAGACAAGCTCAAATGCGTAGGTTATTATTTGCTAAGTCCCTTATTCATTTAGAATATCAAATCATTCAAAGAGAGAACCTTCCAAAATTAGGATCCCCCCCCTCATTTCCTAATAAAACAGTCCGAGTTACAAATATATTTTAACAATTAAGACAATTGGAATTAAAACATTATGTTTTCTGGCAGTCCTCCTTGTCTTAAAACAAGAAGCAGGTGTTAAACCTGTGGATCGTAACATTATACTCATGCAATTAGGAACTCAAAAGGTATACCCTCTCTCAGTGGGAATGCTAACACTATGTTTTTGCTTATTTATCAGTTTTTTAACAAAAGGTGAATTAGAACAAAAAAATCTAGAATCTAGTTTTTTAATGTCGGCTAGTTCAAATTTTGTAGAAAAAAAGACGAGTCAAGACTCTATTAGCCCAATTATTAAACATCAATTAATAGAGCAAGCTAAGCAATTACAGCAACTGGATCGTCAACTTCAACAAGCTAGTGACACCGAAAAAAAGCAATACCAGCGCCAAATAGCAGCTTTCCGAAAAGCATTTATTAAAGATATAAAATTAGCTAAAGGTCTAGATACCAACCAGTTAGCATCAAGTGCTAGAATGATGTCAACTGCCGTAACTTGTCCCGATATGCAAGTCATAGAATTATTGGGAATTCCGGGTTTTGCAGAGACCAATGACTTAGTCATCTGTGGCGAACCTGACACTTTAGCCTTCCTTATTTTCATAGAAGAACCTGGTAATATCTCAGGTACTCAGATGTCCGCTACTTTCTTACCAGGGATGCAATATGCTGGTTTTGAAGAAACAAGATATGGCACTACAACAATATCTAACCTAGATCCAAACCCTGCCAAGCCCAAGTTTTTATTAGAGGGCGTGACTGAAGGTGTTTACATTGGCTACATTGGCGTAGAAGCAACTTGTGATGCAGACATCAATGCTTTAGATTACACCGTAGCCCTAGACTTTAATTTTGTTTACGAAGATACTACAGGAAACTTTAAACGATGCCGTCAATCTGTCACCCCATTGAGAGCTTATAATTCTGTTATAAAAGAACCTGTTCTAAACTTCCGAAGTGTACCAATTACTACAATAAGTACTTTAAATCAAGAATTATGTCGAACCATTCAAATTTCACAAGATGGAATTGGTGCATACCTAGATGAAATTGAATTCTCGATTTGTAATATTGACTTTAACAATGAATTAAATTTAAATAGAATTTTAGCCAATGGCATGCCCATTCCGCATAATTATAATCCAGCTGATTCAACTTTAAAGGTACAAATTTCAAGTAGCTTTTTTGAAAATAATGCTCGGGCAAATCCACGAGACAATCGCTTTGATGAAGGGGAAATTCTATCCATTCAGATCTGTATGCAAGTGGATGAATGTCCTACACAAAACACGCAATTCATTGAATATAAAGCAGCTTACTATTGCAACGGAGACACCTGTCAAACCATCAGAAGAAATAGCGAGATAAGAATTAGACCAGCAGAGCGTCCTGTTCCAATAGCGACTTCAAATTTAATCCAACAAGCTGGAGTATGTGGCACTCCAGCTATTTTAGAACTAACGCTACAAAGCAGTAATGCTGATTCTGCAGCAGGTATTTTTACAGACCTAAGCTTTGGTTTTGAAACTTGTGAAAAGTCTTCTTTAGATATTAGCGAGGTAACTATTGGCGGCAATATTATTGATCCAAGTACTTATAGTTGGACGCAAGGCGATCTAGAAATAGATTTGACTTCTTTGACCACCGATCCAGACGGTCCTGGCGGGATCACAGATGCAGATTTAGATGGATTTGTAGACGATTTACCCGGTGGAGAGATGATAACAGTCCAAGTAAAATTAGATTTTGCTTGTGCATTACCAACCCCCTCTGGTTCAACTGATTGTGCTAACTTAGATTGTTCCTTTGGGCAGTTTTTTGTAGCTGCCAAAAGAGATTGTGGGCAAGGCTTTACGCATATGCCAGCCGTCAATGACTTTAAAATAGTCAATGGAGCAACCTACGTAGAACTTAAAAATCAGGATCAAATTAATACCTCTATCGTAGGTTATAACTTTGGGACTACAAGAACATCAGGCGCCAATTGTAGCCCTTTACCAGTTAGAGTAAAAACGGTCGAATTCTGTTATATCTATGAAAGAGAAAACATTTCACCTTGCGCTGATGCCAACACTACCAATGAGTTACAAGTTTTATTTGATGGAAATCCAATCTTAGTCAATGATATCGAATTTGTGGCTGGATCAGGTCAACTAACCGTAAATGGCACAACAACCAACACAAATGTCAATGGAACATTTACCAATATTTCTACTTCTACTCGTCGATTAACATTACCCGTCGGATCACTGAATGTAGGAGACGAAGTTTGCTACACCTATCAATTGGCCGCAGACTCTGCCGCCTGTTCTCCAGCGATCTACATGACAGGAACACACCAAGTAATCGAAACTTGTAGTACAGGAGGATGTACTTGTCAGACCATAAAAGCTTGTGATGCAGCACTTTTCCGAAGTGATCCATCCAACTGTGGTTGTGAATGTGATATTGCAAGTGGAGCCAACACCAGACGGTGGAATCTGGGATATACAGATGCGAGTATGACGCAAAAAGTAGATCCACAAAATATACCAACCGCCGACCTTAATCGCTACCTGCCGTGTGATACGATGTACTACGAAGGTTGGATGACCTTCAATACGGAGCAAGCAGTAGGCGAACTTTACCAATGGTATTTTTTAGCAAATATTACAAATGTAGGCAGTAATGGTTGGGGTGGCAACGACGACACCGAACTAATGATTGACTCCAGAGGGACAGAATTATTAGGTTTAGAATTCTCAGATAATGGAGGAGGCAGTAGAGTACCTATTGACATTAGTAGTTTATCTGATTGTTTGGATGACCCAAATACGGGTGGGGCTACAGGATTCTTTGCCTATGGAGGAAAAACGCCTTGGAGTGATGTCACAAGAAATACCCCAATGTGTAATAGTTCCTATGAATATCACGACGGAAATCTATTTGGTATTTATTTTAGAAATTTCAACAAATTAGAAGATTGTCGAGGGGCAGAAGTATCTGGTTGGGAAGAAAGCAATTGTTTAGATCAGCTAAAAGCAGCCTATAATATTGGAGTCGGAGATACCATTTGGATGAAGTGGTTATTGCCATTGACCAAAAATGTCAAAACAGCCGCTAACCAAATAGCAGATCCTGATTTTACGATTCGTGACCCACAAATACTGAATGTCGCCTCAGGGCATTTTCTGGACGAATTTGATAGTGACTGTTTGGTTGGTTTATCTAATTGTCGAACAAACTCTCCATTTAGTACTTTCTGTCCAGAGGAAGTGGCTGCATTATCCAAAGTAAATGTAGACGATTGTGGTGGCTCGGTGGAACATACTTTCAATGTAGTCAAACCTACCCCCGTCAATTGGTTTACTGCGGAATATCGACCATTTTTCACTATGGAAGACATAGACGTTCCTATATATTCCCCTTTAATTTATTGTGGTAATGCGAAATTAGTCACTAAAAACGGAGAAGAGTTTCCACTAAATGTACAATCTAGAACAAATAGCAGTTGTGCTACCGTAGATGGACAAGAATATTGTACCGTTTCAAGTGGGACGGAAAGTATCATGACTTTTAATCCAGAAAAAGACGGTTATGCAGGTCTTGGCGTCGGCCTAGGCGGCTATGTAGATAATTTTAAAATAGTCTATGATTTATGCAAGATCTGTCCATCAAATACCATTGACTTTTCCAATTATGAAATCAACTATGATTATCGAACTTGTGAGGTCTTAAATGGCAGTTGTTTTAGATGTAATCAATCAACAACTAATACCAGTAATGAATTATCGAATGTATGTGGATTGAATGGTTCCAAATTGGTAGATAGACTTGGAAGTTATTACGATGTGTTAGGCTTGGATACGCTTTTCCGATGGGATGATGTCACTTCGGGTGATGTGATCGCAACAGATAGCAGTAAAGGATTCCCTACATTGACACAAACCCAAGATCAAAATTTAGTAGCAAGTGGTTCACCAGGAACCAGTGAAGAGCTAAATACTTTTGAGATCTGTGCAGATGGCAGTGACCCAACCAAAGAAACCCATCGAAATGTACTTTCTAGTGTCACCTTGACCAATAGTATAAGATTGGTCGGTGCTTACGATGCAGCTATGAACCCACTAGTTTTTGACACGGTTTCGACTAGTGCTACAGCGACGACTTATGCTGTTTTCTTACCAAATCTTGCACCTGGGGAATGTACCACTTTCAAAATCGGTACCTCTTTACAGTTTTGTCCGACACCGCCAGATATTCCAGAGGTATGTGTCACCACTACTTCTGGTTGTATGGATCGCTCCGTCATGGCAGCCTTGGCAGGGCAGACTAGTGCTTGTAATAGTATCGAAACTTGTTATTCTTATGTCTTTGAAGAGGCAGCCATCCAAGCTGAATTTGTCTTGCCACAAGCAGGAGTCAGCTATGGTCTTTGTGATACAATCCCAATGGCTATTTTGGTAAAAAATGTCAAAACGACCACCGTCAAAGATTTAATACTTGATTTAGATTTACCTTTAAATGGTATACAAATTATTCCAGGTAGTTTTGAGGCGTCCTATCCAAATAGTGGGGATCTCAACCTACCATTTTATAGTATTCCAGATCCATTAATTACAGGAAATAATCTACTATATTCCGAAGATAACGATTTTAGTAACGCTATCCATAGCAATGGATTGCCGGGCGTAACCAGTATGAACGATAGCAATTTCATTGTCGTTAGATTCAAAATGGAGACGGTATGTGATGAATTTGTTTCTGGTTCTACCGCAAGTTTTGAGGCAACAGCAACTGATCCTTGTAGCCCTGATAAATTGAGTTCAGGTATAGTAAACAGTAACCGAATTATCATTGATGGTGCTAACCCAGCCGATTTTGGACAGGTACTGATTACGGCAAAACCTTCTGAGGCATACTGTGGACAGGAGACTCCTACATTTAAAATTACAGGACAAAATATTTCAGAAAAACCACTTGGCGATAGTGTGATTATGTGTGTAACCTTACCCGCAGGCATCAACTACCAAGCGGGGTCCATGCGGTACATTATACCATCAGCCTTAAGCGTTGGTACTGAAACAGTTACGACGGTCAATGGTCAAACTCAAATTTGTTTTCAAGGCTACGAAAATATGCCAGTCGGTGGAGCTTTCACCCTAAACTACGAGGCTGATTTTGATGTCAATGCGATGTGTGGCGATTACGATATTGGCGTAGACACTAAGAATCTAATTGAAGACCAAACCTGCATAGCAGGTGGGATATGTGATGTCTTTGTACAATCATCCGTCAACCCAGTTTTCACTATGACCCTAAAAGGGCCATTAGAAACCGTTGATCTAAATCTGTTTAGAAAATGTGATGGTAATAATGATCCTGTAACGGTTTGCTACGAAGTGACCCTTAGAAATCCAGGAGGCGATTATACGGGAGATATTTCTGTCAACCTACACGATGATGTACAGGCCGATGAAGTATTAGATTTTTATGATCCGATATTAGGTAGCAAAACTTTTAGCAATGTATTTGTAGCCGCAGGAGATTCAATCACCCTGAGTGGATGTTATGAGGTAGACGAAATCAACTCTTGTCCAGTGATTCTGGATATGGTCTATGATTCGCCTTGTGCTTGTAATCATTTGGCAACGCCGTATGCTACTCTAGAACCAGAGTTTACAGCCGTTCTTCCACCGACTACCGTTCTTTGTCCAGGTCAAGAATTGGGCATGGAACTATGTGGTGATTTTGCGATAAGCTACGACCCTGCCAGCAATATTATAGAAAGAAAAGTAGGCGATAGTTTATACCTAAGTGTGGTCGATCAAGGTATCGTCACACGAATTGATTTCGACGGGGCAGCAGGCGAATGTTCAGTTGATGAAACGCGTTTTATCCGAGGGGTAGAACCATTTAATTTAGCGGTAAAAGACTCCCTAGTTTGTCAAAATCAAGAAGTCGAAATAGAGTTAACTATACCAATTGAATATCAGGACTTTGTAGAAGTCAACTGGTCTCCAACGGCTAATTTGGATGATCCGAACCGTAGCAATCCTTTATTCAATGCAGCAACTCCAGGACTTTATAAATATGAAATCACCTTGACTTTCAATGGTGGTTGTGTTCTGAAAGATAGTGTGACGATGGATGTTCGACCAGTCGGCAATCTTAGTATCACAGGCAACAACACGATTTGTTACCCATTCGAAACGAATACCCTATCGGTTACACCGGGATATGATTATTATGAATGGTATCAATTAGATGGTGGTTTTGAAATAATCAAAGCATCTACTACGCCACCTATGTGGGCAGGCCCGACCGAACCAGGGGCTTATATCGTTAAAGGATTTAGAAGTAACGACTTATGTCCAAGCACTTCTGATACATTGATTATTACCCAAGCAGATTGTGTAGATTTAGAACTAGAAAAAACGATTTGTGAAATAGATGCAGTGCCTAATTTTGGCGATACCATCAGCTATCAAATTGTTGTTTGCAATAGAAGAAGTGCTGATAGTTTATTAGTGCATGATGCAGAAATGGTGGAAGTGACCGATATGCTGCCATCTGGTGTACTATTCGTAGATTATACAGCTACGCAAGGAACTTATACTGCTGGGAATTGGCAAGTAGGAACCATCCCATCAGGCACTTGTGATACCTTAAAACTTCGAGGGCAACTAGTCGATTATGGTAAATTGATAAATACCGCACAAATTTCAAATTCAGGTAAAGAAGATATTGATTCGGAAGAGGCGAATGATGATGGAGATCAGAGTGAAGATGACGAAGATATGGCAATGCTCACCTTAAAAACCTTTGATTTAGCTTTGACCAAAGTTATTTGCCCAAATCAAGTAGTACCAGTTAGCAATTTAGGAGATCAAGTAGAATACTGTATTACGGTAGAAAATCAAGGAGAAACAGATGCTTACAATATCAGTATTGCAGATCACCCTGCACCTGAAATCAATGTCATTGATCCACTTTGGACTGATAGTAGCACTTTCTGGGCTTACAATTCCATCGACAGTATTTTAGTCGGCGAATCCGTGACTATTCGAATGTTGACAGAAGTAGTTGGCGTACCAACGGACTCTTTTGCCAATAATTTCTCTGAAATAATGAGTGCTCAAGACGAAGAAGGAGATCATCCAACAGATATAGATTCTACTCCAGATTCTGATCCAGATAATGATGGTGATTTCATGGACAATCGAACTGATAATGTCAATAATGACCAAGACGATCATGATCCAGGTTTATTGTATATTCAAATAGTAGATTTAGCTCTAAAAAAGACGACTAGCTACAATCAGCCTGTAAAAGTAGGTGCTAATATTCCATACACCTTGACTATTTACAACCAAGGAAATGTACCAACCACCAATATTAAAGTATCAGAATATATCCCTAGTGGTTTAGAACTAAATACTGCCTTGTCAACGGGTTGGATGGATATGGATTCTATTGCCATGTTTACGATTACGGATGTATTATTCAAAGGAGATTCTATAGAAATACCGATCACTATGACGGTACTGCCTACGAATACAGATCCTAGCAATTTAATAAATGTAGCAGAAATCTCTTCTTTCCAAGATACAATGGGTTTTGATATTACCAGCAATGACATGGATAGTGATGGTGATACTGATCCAAATAACGATGGAGTACCTGCACCGGGCACACCTGATGACAATAAGATAGATGGTGATGCAGAAAAAGGAGAAGATGAAGATGATAGTGACCCAGAAGGTTTGCCAGTTTTCGATTTAGCTTTGAAAAAAACAACAGCTGAAAACGGGCCATTTACCTTTGGAGATACTGTAACTTTTGATTTCACGGTTTATAATCAAGGAAATATTGCTGCGACCAATATTGAGATCAGTGAATTTACGCCTTGTGGTTTTACCTTCGACCAAGCGATTAATCCTGATTGGACGAATACAGTCGATACAGCAAAGTTTGTCATAAAAGATACTTTACAATTTGGAGATACTGCCATCGTTTCTATTAACTTGATTATACAATCTTGCGAAGAAACGGACGCTTGGAAAAATAGTGGAGAAATTAGTGGCAGCGAAGATGACCAAGGGAATGACACGACCGACCATGATATTGATAGCCAAGCAGACAGCAATCCTGCTAATGATGGCACTATGGAAGACAATGCCACAGATGGGACAAATGGCGACGAAGATGATAGTGATTTTGAAGTAATCGAGATTTTTGATTTGGCATTAACGAAAACCATTTTAACCCCAAGTCCATACCAATACGGTGATTTAATTGAGTTTGAAATTACGGTTTACAATCAAGGAAATGTCCCTGCAAGTAATGTCGTAGTCGCTGATTCTTTACCAGCTGGTTATAGTTTTGATTCTGCTAATAATAGTGGATGGTCAGGAGCAGCACCTATTGTCGATTATACCATAGGAGAACCAATAGCACCTGCGGATTCGGCTAAAGTCATTATAAAATTAACCTTAGAAAATACGACAGGCAGTGCTACGAACTATACCAATATTGCAGAAATTAGCATGGCACAAGATACTGCTGGCAATACGGCAATAGACGGTGATAGTACGCCAGATACAACCTTTGGAAATGATAATGGAGGCATGCCAAATAGCCCAACAGATAACCAAACCGATGGGAACGGAATGGATGATGAAGACGATCATGATCCTGCCATTATCGACATCTTTGATTTGGCATTAAAGAAGACCACTTCCGCAACAGGGCCATTCAAATATGGCGATGTCGTAACCTTCGATTTCACTGTTTACAATCAAGGAAATGTGCCTGCTACGAATATAGTCATCCAAGAATTGACACCTTGTGGATTTAAGTATCCAGCAGGTGCCAATGGTACTTGGACGATTGTTGGCGATACGGCTACGATTGTTGTCCAAGATGTTTTACAAGGAGGCGATTCTAGCGTTGTTTCTATTGATTTAATGATTCAAACTTGTGCAGACACCAATGCATGGAAAAATACAGGGGAAATCATAGCCAGCGAAGACGATCAAGGAAACGATACAACCGATAGCGACATCGACAGCCAAGCAGATAAAGATGGTAGTAACGATGGAGCAATGGAAGACAACGATACGAGTAATAACAATGGCGACGAAGATGATAGCGATTTTGAAGAAATTCAATTATTTGACTTAGCATTGATTAAGGAATTAGCCTCTGTCGGGCCATACGAATATGGCGATACGCTACATTATATCATCACTGTTTTCAATCAAGGAAATACACCTGCGAATAATGTTTATGTCAACGATCATTTACCGCCAGGCTTAGTGTTTGATGCATCGTTAAATCTAGATTGGACGGATGCTGCACCAGTGTACACCACCCTGATAGAAGACGTGATTGCACCTGGGCAAACTTCGCAATTAGATGTTTACCTAATCCTTACCCAAACTTTGGGTACTAAGGATAAATTTGTCAACTATGCAGAAATTGCTGGTAGTGAAGATGATAATGGTAACGATACGAGCGACTCAGACGCAGATAGTCAACCAGATGAAATGCCATCTAATGATGCTGGTGGAGATTATAATGCGCCAACAGATAACCAAACGGATGGAAATGGAACAGATGATGAAGACGATCACGATCCTGCGATTGTAGAAATATTCGATTTGGCACTCAAAAAGATCATTGATCCAAATCTAACCTTACCAATTACTAAGGTTGGCGACACGGTTCAATTCTGTATTATTATTGAAAATCAAGGAAGTATTGATGCTTACAATATTAGCATAGCAGATAAATTGCCGCCTGAATTAACGAACGTCGATCCTAACTGGACGGATAGCACGACCTTCTGGGCTTATAATTATATTGACAGCCTAGCGGTAGGTGCCTTAGATACGATTAAATACAAAACGATTCTAAGTTCAGTGCCTGTAGACTCTTTTACTTTAAATTTTGCGGAAATATTGGATGCAGAAGATAAAGCAGGCAATCATCCAGATGATATTGACTCGGATAGTGATAATGACATGACCAATGATGGTCCATTAACAGATAATATCACGGACAACACCAATGATGACGAAGATGACCATGATCCAGCTATTGTCTATACTAAAATTATAGATTTAGCCTTGAAAAAGACCACGCCAGTTGTTACTGCGGTGAAAGTTGGACAAGCGATTCCTTATACCATTACGGTCTATAATCAAGGAAATGTCCCTGCGACCAATATCAAAGTAAGCGAATATATCCCTCAAGGGTTAATGTTCGATGCTGCGCTATCGCCAGGCTGGGTCGATATGGATTCGGTAGCTATGTTTACAAGTACGGACATCATCGCTTTAGGAGATTCGATAGAAATTCCTATTACGATGATTGTGTTACCAAATCAGACCAATCCAGCAGACTTGATTAATGTAGCTGAAATCACTTCTTTCCAAGATACGATGGGTTTTGATATTACTTTGTTAGACCAAGATAGTAATGGAGATGATGATCCAGACAATGATAATGTACCCCCACCAAATGATGCCGACGACAATAACATTGATGGAAATGCTACCTTAGGAGAAGACGAAGATGATAGTGATCCTGCGGGACTCAAAGTCATAGATTTAGCCTTGAAAAAGACCACCGCAGATATGGGGCCATTTAGCTATGGCGATACCATTACTTTTGACTTTACGGTGTTCAATCAGGGGAATACTCCAATGAAAAATATTGAAATATCAGAAGTTACCCCTTGCGGATATGCCTTTGTTCCTAGTCCAAATTGGCCAGTAGTTGATGGTGATACGATCAAAACCACGATTACAGACACCTTAAATTTTGGCGACTCAGCCGTAGTTTCTATCCAATTAATCGTTCAGCCTTGTGACGCGCCTAATGCATGGATAAATACAGGTGAAATTAGTGCAAGCCAAGACCAAGATGGAAACGACACCTCTGATAGCGACATAGATAGCGAAACAGATAGTGATCCAACCAATGATGGCCCAATGGATGACAACACTACGGATGGAACCAATAACGATGAGGATGATAGTGATTTTGAAAAAATAGAGGTCTTCGATTTAGCTTTGAAAAAGGTGGTTACCACGCCAGCACCTTACACCTATGGTGATCTGATAAGCTTTGATATTACTGTTTACAATCAAGGAAATATCCCTGCTCAAAATATAGTAGTAGCAGATTCTATTCCAGATGGTTTCAGTTTTGATGCTGGTAATAATGCAGGATGGATGGGCGCAGCACCGATAGTTACTTACGACTTGCCCACTACCCTATTCAAAGGAGATTCGGCAGTAGTTACCATTCAATTAATGGTAGAACAGACTACTGGTGGCAATGGACATTATACCAATATCGCAGAAATAAGTATGGCTCAAGATACTTCTGGCACAACTAGAATGGACGCTGATAGTCAACCTGATATGAATTTTGGTGATGATGAAGGTGGAGTGCCTGATAGTCCAACGGATGATACCATAGATGGCGACGGCACAGTTGATGAAGACGATCACGATCCTGCTAAAATTACGATTTTTGATCTGGCTTTAACTAAGACAACTGCGGCAACTGGCCCATTCCGATATGGCGACACTATTACCTTTGACATTAATGTTTATAATCAAGGGAATGTTCCTAGTACTAATATTGAGGTCGTTGAATTCACCCCTTGTGGTTATGCCTTGCTTCCATCCTCGAATAATTCAGTTTGGATGGTCAATGCAGATACCACTAGTACCATCATCAAGGATACTATACAAGGTGGAGACTCAATCACGATACCGATTCACTTCATAATACAACCTTGCTTAGAAACAGGGGCGTGGAAAAATACTGCCGAGATCAGTAAAAGTGAAGATGACCAAGGGAATGATACCACTCTAAACGATATAGACAGTATGGCTGATACTCATCCAACCAATGATGGTGAAATGGAGGACAATGCCAAGGATAGTGAAAATAACGACGAAGACGATAGTGATTTTGAGGAGATTAAAATATTCGATTTGGCATTAACTAAAAAGTTGAAAAACCCTCAATCATTCTATATTCCAGGAGACCTTGTTTCTTACGAAATGATGATTAGAAATCAAGGAAACACCAACGCTTATGATGTGAAAATTAGTGATTATTTACCGAATGGTTTGATTTTCGATGCAGCTAATAATACACCAGCAAGCACAGGAAATACGAATAGTTGGACAGCAAACAGTGGCATAGCAACTTACTCAATAGATAGTTTAGCTACTTTAGATGCTACGACTATCACCATCAACTTATTAGTAGATTACTCCTTTAGAGGTAGACAAATTATTAACTACGCCGAGATTAGTGAAGGCAGTTCAACCATTGGTGGCGGAAACGAAACAGATGCAGATTCTGATGCCGATACCAATGAAGGCAACGACGAAGGTGGTAATCCAACGAATGATGAAGACGATCACGTTTCTGATGATGGAAAAGACAGCGATGGAGATGGTATTACGGATGAAGACGACCATGATCCAGCCTTTATAGAAGTTAGACCTTTCTACACTCGTTTGTTAGATGCTTGTAACTGCTTGGGTGATGGATATGCAACGGATGAACTTGTTGTTTTCTCTCCATTAGCAAATGACAATTGGCAAATTACCCAGCAGACAGGTATGCTGTCTGGCAACTTAAGTCAAATACCACTCAATACGAGTTTCCAATTTATTGGAATAGAAGATGGTTATTACAAATACGCTTTGACGATTTTCCACAAATCAAATGTTGGTTATACTGGTACTTTAGCCAATGGATTAACCACCTTGAACGTAGGGAATATTTGTGAATGTACCATCCCATCAGTTGGACCAGATGGTATTCCTCCTCCGATGGATACTATCACTACAACAATTATTCATACAAGAAATAAAGAAAGCATCGCAGAAAATGCGCTAGATCAATGCGAAGGGACAAGCTACGGAAACTTTGCCGTACATAGCCTATACATTGACACCGCAGCTTGTAGAACGGCTCAGACTATCTGTCCACAAAATCAATGGCAGCGATTAAAAATTACTTTTAGTGATTTTGATTTAGCAACTGGAGATACCCTTTGTGTGTTTGAAGGCAAAGACACTTTAGGCATGCCAAAAGAGCGATGGAGTGGAACGGGCGTTAGTCAAACAGGCGGTTGGGTAGGCTCTGATTGTGATCCTTCGGTTAATCCATCTGGTTGTCTTACTTTCTTATTTAAAACTAACGGAGATAATAATAAAGGAAGAGGTTGGCAGTCCAACATTACTTGTGATGACAAAGAAATCGAATTGGAGGCGACCGACCAACACGCTAAATTGACTTGCGATAAAACGTATAAAGTATTGACTATCCACCCTGCCACGATTACTTCTAATTGTGTTGCCTTAAAGGATAGTCAGATCATCCGCATTTACAACAGTCGATATGAATTATGCAAAGACACTTGTCTTGCTGGTGACAAATCATTCGTAGATACTTTTGCCATTGGGCAATATCGAGTAGCATACCAATTAAAATCTGATACGGTCAAAACTGCGCAAGCAATCTTATCAGTACAGGCTCCAAGCTTGGTTTGCAATGATAAGGTAACAGTTCCCTTAGGTGCAGGATGTTCTATTCAGTTATTACCAGATGATTTATTAGAGTCAACTTGTGATACTTTGACCGATACGATGTATTACCACATCACCTTGAATTATGTAGACAAAGATGGCAAAGCTCAAGCTATATCGGGCGGAGGAAAAGGCGGTAACTACCCTATCCTAACCAAAGATATGCTAGGAGATTGTGGTGGTACGATTACTGCTGAAATCGAAAGACGGTATTATGAAGGGCTCGATTTATCCTTCTGTAATAATGGTCAATATGGCATTAAATGTCAGACAACAGTAGACATCATCGACCAGTCTGCACCAATCTTCCATAACCTAGCAGCAATTGATACTTTAGTTAATTGTGGGTTGGAATTAACACCTGAAGGATTAGGGTTAAGTACACCTAAAGCAATTGATAATTGCGCTGAACCAACCGTTACTTTCGCTGGTGCGCAAATCATCAGTCAGGGTAGCAGTGTTTGTGATACTTCAGAAGTAATCGTCAACTGGACAGCTACGGATAATTGCGGAAATTCGACTAGTCAATCTCAACGATTGGTCATCATTCGTCCACAAATAACCGACATTGTAAAAACAAAAAATGTTGAACTATCTTGTGATGGCAATGATGGTAAAGATGTTGTAACCGCAGTGCCTGGTATCAAAGTAGGCCGACTTGAAAATGGCGTATTGATTCCAACCGATACGATTGATTTAAGTGAGGCAGCATACACTTGTGGATATATCCTACAACGACGAGACATCTTTATTCCTGCTACAGATTGCGGAAAGAAAATCTACCGTTATTGGTCTATACTTGACTGGTGCGATGCAGATAATGGTCCAATGGCAATTGATACGACTTTCATCGAATTCAAAGATACACTTGCCCCTACATTTGTGGTCGATGAATTAGCAACTAAAGTCGTAGCATTACCTCACGATGCTTGCACGATAGACATTTCTAAAATGGAAGCTCCAGCAGCAACGGATAATTGTTCAACTCCAACTGTTAGATTAGATGCCGTCTTTAGAATTGAAGATGGTAAGCCTTGGAGAACTGGAACTACGGTCGATAGCGATTCTTTCCAAGTTCGTTGGGTAGCAGAAGATGATTGTCATGAACAGTTAGTGAATGATACGCTGACGCAAATCATTATAGTAGAAGATCAGACTAAACCGTCTGCGGTTTGTGCAGACAGAATCAACCTTGCACTTGGTCAAAATGAAGGAACATTACATTACTCAGATATTAATGCAGGATCTTATGATGCCTGTGGTATCGAAACTTATGAAGTGAGTAGAGATGAAGTAAACTGGGATTCTGTGGTAATTTTCACTTGTGAAGATGCCCACGATGAAGTCAAAGTTTACTTACGAGTAACCGATAAGCAGGGCAATCAAAACATTTGCTGGATGACCGTAAATGTCGAAGATAAGATTGCTCCAATTTGTGCTGATTTACCTGATATGACAG
>CALDTJ010000447.1 GCA_937924145.1 uncultured Saprospiraceae bacterium | reverse complement strand
AAATTCAATGGATTAAAGCGTTCTACCGATCTAAATTCTATCGGTCTTTCAATGCTATACCTTTTTAAAAGATCAGGCATTTCTTTGCTATACTTTTTTGCCCACTCTTTGTCGGTGATTAATGCCTCTGGAGAAGGTACATTTGGCATAGTAATTTGATGTTCGAACCCTTCTTCTGCTTTCTGAAAAGATGCCGCTAAATTGAAAATTGCCTTTCCTTTTTGGATGGCTACTACCCTTCTAGTCGTAAAACTTCGACCATCTCTAATCGTATCTACTTGAAAAATAATCGGTACCGAAATATCTCCACCTAATATAAAATAACCATGTAAAGAATGAAGATGTCTATCCTCAGGCACCGTCCTTCTAGCAGCATGAGTCGCCTGCGCCATTACTTGGCCACCAAAGACCCGTTTCCAAGGGGTTTGGTAATTTTGACCTCGATAAATATTCTCATCAATTTGCTCTAAATCTAATAACTCTATTAACTCTTTAGACGACTTCATAACTAGTAATTCTTTTTATTTCTAAAACGCTAAGGTACAATATTTGCCTAATCTTCAAGCATTTTAAAACACAAAACTTGCATAAAACTCAATCATAATTTATATAGAAAAATAAGCATTATATTATAAAAAAATAACGCATTAACTTACCTTGGTAGTGGGGCGAAAATAAAGTGTACAACTTTTTTAAGTCAAAACTTTATTTTGCTTTTGCCCCTTACTTTATAATCCAAAAAACTTTAAAATATAGCTATGCGTTTGAAATTATCTTTTATTAGCTTTTGCTTCACTATTTTTTTCTTAGGTTGTACTGGTAATATGGAAAAAGTTGAAAAGCAAAAACCCAATATCGTTTTGATTTTTGCAGACGACATGACCTATTCTGCCATTGGTGCTTTAGGAAACTCAGAAATTCATACACCGAACTTAGATCATTTGGTACAAGAAGGCACCACTTTTACCAATGCTTATAATATGGGCGGATGGAATGGCGCCGTGTGCTTAGCCTCCAGAGCAATGATGATTTCTGGCAGGTATTTATGGCGGGCCCAAGCGTTTAGTCAAAATTGGAGCAATAAAGAATCTGGAGCCTATCAAAAAAGTTGGGGAAAATTGATGGAAGGTGCAGGGTATGATACTTATATGACTGGAAAATGGCATGTGGCGGCGCCAGCAGATACTATTTTTCAAGTAGCGAAACACATTCGGCCTGGCATGCCAAGAGACGCTTGGAAACACAACGAAATGGTTCGACAATTTAAAGAAGTGGTTGGAAATAAAATTGATGGAAAAATAGTCACCCCCGCAGATATAATGCCTATTGGCTACAATCGACCATTAAACGAAACGGATACTACTTGGTCGCCTACCGATCCTAAATTTGGAGGTTTTTGGGAAGGCGGCAAACATTGGAGTGAAGTTCTAAAAGATGATGCATTGGGATATATAGAAACGGCTAAAAACAAAGACAATCCATTTTTCATGTACTTGGCATTTAATGCACCACATGATCCTCGGCAGGCTCCACAAGAATATTTGGATCAGTATGATTTGGATAAAATCACACTTCCTAAAAGTTTTATTCCAGAATACCCAAATAAGGAAAAAATTGGCTGTGGGCAAGATCTTAGAGATGAAGCTTTAGCTCCATTTCCTAGGACAGAGTATGCTACCAAAGTTCATATCAAGGAATATTATGCAATTATTAGTCATTTAGATGCTCAAGTTGGGGAAATTATTGCCGCCTTAGAAGAAACTAACCAAATGGATAATACTTATATTTTCTTCACCGCAGATCATGGTTTGGCAGCAGGTCGGCATGGACTTTTGGGTAAACAAAATATGTATGATCATAGTGTTCGCCCTCCTTTCATGGTGACAGGGCCTACTATTCCAAAAAATCAAAAGGTAAGCGCAGCTATTTATTTACAAGACGTCATGGCAACTAGCCTAGAATTAGCAGGAATTGGCAAACCTGACTATGTTGAATTTAATAGTATTCTACCTTTAGCAACTGGTCAACAGAAAATAGGTAATCACAAAGCCATCTATGGCACTTATGTAGATTTTCAGCGGATGATCCGAAAGGACGGTTATAAATTGATCGCTTATCCGAAATTACAAAAGCTATTATTATTTGATTTGGAAAATGATCCAGAAGAAATCAATGATTTGTCCAATTTGCCAACCCAACAAGAGCGAGTCAAAATGCTATTCAATGATCTGGTTCAGCTTCAAAAAGAAATGGGAGATGAATTGGATTTAAAATCATATTTTAAAAAAATGGATATTTAATGAAAACTTAGTAAACTTTTACTAAATTTACGACCACAAATATCTGCCTTCAACAACAAAAACTTAATGCTACTTTACAAAGAAAAAAGCCGATTCATTTTTTTGATAGTAGGAATCTTCCTTAGCATAAATGTCTTTGCTGATTCGATTGCTACTCCTCCTAATATCGTACTTATCTTAGCCGACGATGTCGCCCTAATGGACTTTGGTGCTTATGGTGGTGAAGCAAATACACCGAATATTGATCGGCTGGCAGGGAAAGGGACGATTTTTACCAATTATCATGCCTCCCCTATGTGTGCGACCTCTCGTGCGATGTTGCTCACCGGTTATGATAGTCACCTAACGGGCGTTCCCAATTTACCTCTATTTCTGCCTCCAGAGTATGTCACCAAACCAGGATATGAAGGCTATCTAAATTCTAAATTAAAAACCGTCGCTACTTTTCTCAAAGAAGAAGGCTATCAAACCTATATGACTGGAAAATGGCACTTAGGTCATTCATCAACCAACCTTCCCAGCAAAAGAGGATTTGATCGAACTTTTATTTTGGACGCTTCAGGGGCAGATAATTACGAACATAAAGCCTATTTGCCTACCCAAAGTAAGCCGCCTTGGTTTGAAGATGGTCAGCCAATAGACTTGCCTGAAGACTTTTATTCCTCTAAGACTTTGGTTGATAAAATGATTCAATTCATGAACGAAGATTATCAAGGAGCTCATCCATTTTTCTCCTTTTTATCTTTTCAAGCTGTTCATGTACCCGTACAAGTTCCTAAGGAATACACGGAGAAATATATAGCTCAATACGAACAAGGTTGGGAAAAAATTAGACAACAGAGAATTGCCAATGCTAAAAAACTAGGTTTAATTCCTAGCGATGCATCCGTTGGTGAAATGTTGCCAGTGTTAAAAAAATGGGATGAATTGACCTTGGAAGAGCAAAAATATACTGCTAAATCCATGGCAGTAAATGCGGGTATGTTGGAGGCTATGGATTTTCACATTGGCAGATACATTCAATATTTAGAACAAAAAGGACTTTTTGAAAATACTATTTTCATTGTTACTTCTGATAATGGCCCTGAAGCTAGTGATCCTTCCCAAGTATTCGGGATGGAAACTTGGATGAAATCGGCTGGATACCATACAGATTATGATAAGTTAGGAGAACGAGGATCATTTGTTGGGATAGGGCCGCAGTTTGCCAGTGCAGCAGCAGGTCCAAGTGCGTTTTTCAAGTTTTATGCAGGCGAAGGGGGGCTGAGAGTTCCCTTTATCGTTTCTGGAAAATCTATTCCACAAGGTCAACAAAAGGCTTTTTCATTTATCACGGATGTTACACCAACTATTTTAGATCTTGCTTCAATTGATAGTGCAAAAATAGCAAGCGTAGATTTTTCTGGTCGTAGTCTGCAACCAATATTAAAAGGTGAGAGAGAACATATTTATGGTCCAGACGAACCTATTGGTATGGAAGCGGCTAAGCAAGCAGCACTTTTCAAGGGAGATCATAAGCTGGTTTATGTTGGAAAACCTTACGGCGATGGCGTTTGGAGAATGTTTAATTTAGCAAATGACCCAGGAGAAACTAATGATTTAGCACCGACTAACCCTGCGCTTTTCAAAGAATTGACGGAAGATTATGAGACTTATAAAGCAGCAGTTGGAGTATTGGAAATGCCCGATGATTATGAAACTTTGAAAGAGGTAACTGCAAAACTAATGCGACAAATTAAAGCCGCGGTTACTCCCTATTTGATTGGATTTATGGTGCTTCTAATTGGACTGTTAATTAGAAGACGGATGAAAAGAAAAAATGCAGTTTCTTAGTAACGAGCAAATAATAAATAGTGCATTTGGAGTTAGAGATTTTGTTCTAAGACTAGGCATTTTTTTGAAGAATAGCATCGCTATTCCTCAAAAAAATAACGACGTCTTTGGGCAAAAGATCAGCTCCTAAATG
>CALDTJ010000446.1 GCA_937924145.1 uncultured Saprospiraceae bacterium | reverse complement strand
GCATGATATGCTAGGTATCACAAAAGACTTCAAACCTCGTTTCTTAAGAAGGTATGTAGAGCTGTTTGATGTCATCAAAGGAGCAACAGAAGATTATATTAAGGATGTAAAATCTGGTGATTTCCCGAATGAGAAGGAGTCTTACTAGAGAGGTGAGAAAGTAGCATAAAATCGCAATAAATTAAGGCGATTACTTCAAGCTTATTGAGGTAATCGCCTTATTGTTTTAGCCCCTCTTTTCTTTCTACTAAAAAAGTAGGCATACCACTTTTTCTCATTTGTTAAAGTCCATTTATTATTGAACAAATACTTGGCTGTCTGGTAGTAGAGACTCTATTTTTAAGTTTCCAAAAGTGGAGTGGAGTCCAGTTACCACCAAAAACGGGGCGATTCCGAAAAGCCTTACGAGTAGGACGTATTATTAATTGACCAATAATGAAAAAATTAATCTCACAAACCATCTTAATTGCTGTTTTAGCCATGTCTATGTCTTCTTGCTACACTTATACTTATATGGTAGGTGATGGGCCACAAAGTGGTATCACAGTGAAGGAAAAAAACCACTACCTCATTTATGGTTTAGCACCATTAAATGTCTCTGATCCAATCAGAATGGCAGGCGATAGTGACAATTACAAAGTAACCATCGAACATACTTTCGTTGATGGTTTACTAAACGCAATCACCTTTGGAATTTACACTCCAACTACGACGACTGTAACAAAATAATTGACTAAACAAAAAGCCAGATTAACAACAATTGTTAGTCTGGCTTTTATCATTTTTATCAAATGAAGAAGTATCTCCTATTATTTCTAGGTACTATTTTTAGTGCTATTTCCCTTTCCAAACTGTCTCTCTATGTGTCTGATTATGAGCAATTAACCAACTATGGACAAGGCTACATTTGGGGTAATTTGATAATACTTTTATTGGGTCTAGCCTTGTTATTTTTTGGTTTCAAAACAAGCAAATAACAGATAAATCGAGCAAATCTCTGAGATTCTCACCTTCTCATTCTCTCACCTCTGACTTTCTAGAACCAACTATTACTATTTCTACGTCGTCGAGTCGTCTTGATTCCAAATACACCAAGTAAGCCTCTCGTTAATTCTCTGGCAACAGTTCGTCCAATTTGTCGAGTCGTTGTATTATTTACTATTTTTTCAAAAGTAGATTTTTCTTTTCGGCGGCTCTTTGATCGAGATTTTTTAGCTTTGGCTTGTTGCTTTTGCAATTCCTCTTGGTGCGCCTCCGACTGATATTCTTCAATTTTTTCATTCAAAATTTCGTAAGCACTTTCTCTATCAATTTCTTGATTATATTTTTTAACCAATTTAGAGTTGCCTACAATATTACTAATTTCCATTTCCGACAATACATCCATTCGAGATTGTGGTGCTCTCAACATCGTATGTGCCAAAGGCGTAGGAATTCCTTTTTCATTCAAAACAGTCACTAATGCTTCGCCAATTCCCAACTCCGTTAGTAGTTTTTCAACTTTATAATGATCTGTCAACGGGTAGTTTTGCGCTGCTAATTTGATTGCTTTTCTATCTTTTGCGGTAAATGCTCTTAAGGCATGCTGAATTTTCAAACCCAATTGCCCCAAAACAGCATCAGGTACATCAGCAGGGTTCTGCGTAACAAAGAAAATACCAACACCTTTAGATCGAATCAACTTAATAATTGACTCAATCTGATCCATCAAAGCATCCGATGCTTTATCAAATACCAAATGTGCTTCATCAATAAAAATCGCTAATTTAGGTTGTTCAATATCTCCTTCTTCGGGGAACGTCGCATATATTTCAGCCAATATTTGTAGCATAAAAGTCGAAAACAATTTCGGTCTATGCTGCAAATCAGTCAAACGGATAATCGACACCATTCCTTTTCCATTCTCATCTAATCGGCATAAATCATCTACTTCAAAAGAACGCTCTCCAAAAAATCGTTCTGCACCTTGCTGCTCTAATTCGATAATCTTTCGAGTAATCGCACCGATAGATGCCGAAGACATTCTACCATACAATTTTTTAAACTCCTCTTTGCCTTCATCCATGACATAATTCAACGTTTTCTTCATGTCCTTCAAATCCAACAAAGGCAAACCTTGATCGTCACAATATTTAAAAATAACAGATACAATACTACTCTGCGTCGAATTCAATTCTAGTATTTTTGAAAACAGCACAGGGCCAAATTCTGTAACAGTCGCTCTCAATCTTGCACCAGGTTCATCAGAAATAGATAAAAAATCAACGGGGCTACTGTCTGGGACAAAAGGCATACCTATCGCAGTATGTCGCTCTTCAATTTTTGGGTGCGTATCACTTGGTACACCTATACCACTTAAATCTCCCTTGACATCCATCAACAAAACAGGTACACTATTAGCGGATAATTGCTCTGCAATAATCTGTAAAGTCTTGGTCTTACCAGATCCTGTTGCTCCTGCTATTAAACCATGCCGATTCAACATCTTTAGTGGCAATTTGACCAAAGCGTTTGTTTGAGTCTCGCCATCTAACATAGCAGCACCTAAGACGATTGAATTTCCTTTAAAGGTGTAGCCTTTTTCTATTTCTTGTAGAAATTTTTCTTTACTCATAATAAACAGGATTCTAACTCCGTATTTTAATCAGAGATTTAAGTGATTGGAGTGTATAACAAATTAAAAAACATATAGTGTTACATTTATTTTAAACCACAAAGGTACAAAGCACACAAAGAAAATTCACAAAGTGAGTTTTGCCTTTGTGAAAACTCTTTTGTGACCTTTTGTTTCTTTGTGGTTCAAGAAAAACGCATTAGTAAGCTTTAAAACTAGATAGCTCAAACTTTAAACTCAAAAATTCTGAACAGTAATAAACTATCGTAAAAGTAGTATCAAAAGTGGAAAATTAAAGAAAAACGGGAAAGTTTGATGGATTTCAGAGCGTTTTCTTCATCGTATAAGCAGTGCCCTCGTCTCCTACTATTTCAAAAGCTAATCTTTTATAAAGGTTAACAGCTTTGTTGTCTTTATCTACGCTCAATGAAACTTGTTGAAAACCTTGCTTTTTTAGAGCAATAAATGATTTTTCCATCAATTGACTCCCTAAGCCTTTATTGCGAAAACCATCTTTGATAGCTAAACTTAACTCAGGCGTATTGTCATCAACATAGCCATATCCTTTCTCAAATGCTTTCAATAATCGGCACCAAACTGCACCAATTAGCACACCTTCGCTCTCAGCGACTAGCGCAATATCATCTGCCCTACCCCAATTAGCGATATATTTCGCTAAACTAGGTTCTTCTATGATAGATTTTGGAAACGGTGCTGCACCTTCGGGAACGTAAAGTGCCATATAAAACATTTTTTTAAGGAAAGGGAATTCTGAAAGTTGGAGTGGACGAATCAAAAATGATTTTTTCAAAAAAAGGAGGTTAAATTCGTTAGACTGATACCAGTTTGACTGCTGTGCGACGACTGAAGTCGTCGGTACTTTTATCCATTCCTTTTATAATCAAATCGCTGTACTCGAATACCTCTTAGTTGCAATTCATCATTCAACAATTCACCAACATATTCTAAATAGCCACGACTTTTAAATTTCTTTTTAACTAAAAAAGTCGCAATAAGGAAGGTAAATAAAAATACAGAAAATAAACAGAAAGCAATAACGGTAAGAATTTGCATTTTGAGTGTCGCAAAGAGCATTCCCACAACAAACCAAACAGGCGAACAAGCACCTATAATGATATTCATTTTTTGCATTTGCTGAAATAATTGCATTTCTCCCAACCATTGTCTTCTCAAATCCAAGAGATGATCTGTAGAATAGTATGACGGGTCCAACTGCACAAGTTCTTGCAACTCATTAGTCGCCTCATGTTCTAATCTTTCTAGATATTTCTCTATTGATTCGTGTTTTTTATTCACAGTAGTTGAGTTGTAATTTGTCAGCAAAATTGGGATTTACTCAGACCGTACAAATTTAAGCTTTAAATGCTTTAAATGCTAGTCCAATTTGTAGGAATTGTCGTCATTCCAAAGAAAATGTATACTTTTATTTTGGCGTAGGGCAATGGGATGAGTGCTTTGAGTATGACTTATCAAAAAATAGAAAGATAAATAATGAATAATCTTCAAAATTCCTTCAATAATACGGCTACACAATCCATTTTTACTCGATTCGTATTAATTTTATTTTTAGCAATGTTAGGTTCAGTAGTGGCAGGAGTATTAGTCCAAGGTTTAGGACAAATGATGGGGATGGACTATATGGAAACAGCTAGAAATTTAGAGGCCAATGCGCCTAATAATGAGAAGCGTTTCATAAAAACAGCCTTGTGCATAAGTCATTTTTGCACCTTCATTCTACCTTCCATTATTTTTTTCAATATTGTTTATAAGAAGAGCTGGTCAACAGACATGCAATTAAATGCTTTCCCTAAGTTATCTACGAGTCTTCAAGGTGGGCTATTATTGGTAGCTGCTTTTCCAATTGTCCAATTAGTTTTTACTTTAAACAAACAATTACCATTGCCACAATGGGCGATTGACCAAGAAAATCTAATCAATCAAACGATAGAAAATTTATTAATCGTAAATGGCCCAACTGAATTATTTTTCAATTTATTCACGATTGCTCTTTTGCCAGCTATTGGCGAAGAATTATTATTTAGAGGCATCCTTCAGCAGAATTTAGAAAAAGGGATTAAAAATCCACACCTCGCTATTTGGGCAACTGCATTGATTTTCAGTTTTATCCATTTCCAATTTCAAGGTTTTCTACCTAGAGTTTTATTAGGTGGCTTATTGGGCTATCTATTTGTTTGGACTAGAAACTTATGGATACCGATTATCGCTCATTTTATTTACAATGCAGGACAAGTTTTATTACAATATTTTCACCAACAAGGCGCATTAGGTTTTGATCTGAATGAAATTGAAGTAGTGCCGAAATGGTTGGTAGGCATTAGTCTGATGAGTGCTGGACTCTTAGTATCTTTTCTTTATAAAAATCGAAGTTTGCGTACTTTATAGCTACTTGAAAGTCTTGATCAAATATGGAAGCATAAACTAATCGTCTTCCTTTATCATAAAACGATCTTTATCCACAAAATACATCAAGCCTAAGGTAATAATAGGCACAAAAATCACTCCACGTACATCTATAGCTCCTGCGGTTAGATAATCATATAAGACTTTCGCTAGACCAAACCCCAAAAGCATAAAGGTCACTTTTTTTATATCGACTTTCTGTTGACTCATTTTAGTGATTTATGATAGTATTGACTTTAGTTTGATCCTATCTGTTTAAATAATTTCCGTAACTTTCAATGCTGCTAAATCCGATGCTGAATAACCTAATTCCCCATAAATCTCTGCATTGTGCTCGCCCAATAAAGGCGCGCGACGCAATTTTTCTAAAGGAGTTTTAGACAGTTTAAAAGGGGCGTCCGTTACGAGTGGATCATTAGGCGCACCAGGAAAAGGCAATGGATTCAAATGGTTGATGGATTGAACCATTGGATTGTCCAATGCTTGTTGGAAGGATAAGACTGGTCCAGCTGGTAACTTTGCGGCTTTTAGTTCATCTAATGCCTCTTGGGTGGTTCTAGCTTTACACCATTTCCCCATTTCCTCGCACAAAATATCGTTATTAATACCTCTTTGGGTATCATCTGTAAATCTAGGATCTGTTAGCCACTCAATTTTATTCATCAGCCTAATCCAGCGTTTGTACATATAAGGGCCTACAACCGACATCACGATATGTCCATCTTTGGTCTTAAATAAATCAGCAGGGCCTGCCAATTGTCCTCGATTTCCTTTCGGTGGACGATTAACATTCAGGGCTGCTTGTTCCAACAGCATAGAATTATTCAAAGTCAAAGCAGTGCTTAGTAAGGAAGTTTCTACGATCTGTCCTTCTCCCGTTCTTTCTTTATGCATCACTGCCGCCAATGTCCCTAAAGTAGCTGCCAAAGCAGTAGAGAAATCTACAAAATTCACCGTACATCGAATCGGTTGATCGGGAAAACCAGAATAAAAATTGCCTCCTGTAATTGCTTGCGCCATCCCGTCAAAACCAATGTAATCGGCATAAGGTCCTGTACTACCAAAGGCTGTATTCGCTACTAAAATCACCTCTTCTTTGATAGCAGTCAAACTATCGTAATCTAATGCTAAAAATTTCAAAGTCTTGGGTGGTAAATTGGCAATGACAATATCTGCTGTGGCAACTAATTCTTTGGCTATTTTTCGGCCTTCAGGTTTAGCAATGTCTAAAGTGATCCCTTTTTTATGAGCATTCATCTGCATATACATCGCTCCATCTCCTTGCTCTGTAATAGGTGCTAAAAAACGATCTTCGCTTCCTCCTGGTCGCTCAATTCTTATCACATCTGCGCCCATCTGTCCTAAAAGAGACGCACAATATGGAGCAGCGATATATCGACCAAAATCTAAAACTTTATATCCTTTGAGTAGTTGGTTCATCGTTTTTTATTAAAATGGTTTTGTTCTTTACAAATGTGGTGCATTTCTGCCAAAGTTAGCAAAATCTAGTTATTTTTTGCTTAACTTGGGAAGGTAACAGATAAACTGAAGTTCAAAATAGTATTAGAATTACCACATAGGTCACATAGAGCACATAGTTTTTTCACATAGAGCACATAGTTTACTTTATTAGACGTTGACCGAGCAGTAGCATTTTTGCTAAGCTAGATTTTGACCTAAGTAGTCTTTAACTAAACTTTATTTTTTATAAGTTCTTAGTAGTCAGTCCAGTTAATAATGTCGGTATCTTTTGATAAAATATTGCCGACACTATCAACTTGACTGACTACTTAGACAAATTTTTTTTAATATAAATCTGTCCAATTATCTTGTCTTCTATAATATTATTATAGTACAGATTGCTAATTCGTAGAAAACAACAGGCAACTTAATCAGCCACATTACTTTACTTGATATGAAAAAACTAATATTCTTTTCCCTTTTTTGTCTTTGTAATCAATTTCTTTGGGCGCAAATGACTACTGATATTCCAAAGGGAAATTATCAACAGTTACAAGAAAAAATCATCCAAGTACCTCTGAACACCAATTTCTCCGAACAAATTCAATACTTCACCCTTTCAGAAAATAAAAAAAATGGATTTGCCTTAGCGGAGGAACAACAACAGATGCCATTGGCGTATGCCTACAAGGATTTGGCTTTCTTTTGTAAAATTGAAGTTCAACTTGAAAAGGCAGTGAAATTACCTGTAAAATTTAGATTAGGCAGTGTGGATTATGTAGATTATTTGGAAGGAAAACGAGATGGGTATTGATGAGAAAAAATTAAAAATTGAAAATCTAAAATCTAAACTTTAAAAGTTCCTACCATCCAAGTCCTTTTCTCCTTACCTTTGTATTCTTCTTTTGAACTTTTTTTATTAAAAATTCGTAAAGATTTACAACTCCGCAAAATGATATGGGCGCTTATATCAGTTCCTTTATAAGAAGTCCAAAATTTTAAAAATCATTTTTGTTAAATACAAAATTAAAAAACATGGAAAATAAGATGAATCTTAAGGCTGGAATTATCGGTGCAGTCGTTTTAGTAGCTGCTTTAAGTCGGTTATTAATGACAGAATTACCCAACGTTTCTCCACTAGGTGCGATGGCATTATTTGGAGGGGCTTATTTTTCAAGAAAATATTTGGCCGTTATTATTCCACTATTGGCATTATGGATCAGTGATGTCGTATTGAATAATACTATTTATGCCGCTTACTATGAAGGATTTTCTTGGTTTGGTGTTCCAGTTGTCTATTTAAGCATCATCGTGATCGCATTGATGGGAACTTCCTTATTAAAAGAAATAAAGGTAAAAAATCTGTTTATAGCTAGTTTATTGACTTCCCTAGTTTTCTTTTTGATTACTAACTTAGGAAGTTGGTGGGCAATCCCAGCATACACTAAAGATTTTGCAGGAATTATCGCTGCTTACACCGCAGGTTTACCATTCTTCTTAAGCACGATCTTAAGTAACCTATTCTTTACCGCTGTTCTTTTTGGTGGGTATGAATTGGTTAAGCAACGGATGCCTGCATTGGCGTAACTAGTTGCTAGTTGCTGGTTGCTAGTTTCGAGCGTAACCAGCAACTAGCAACCAGCAACCAGTCCTACTCCCCATAAGAAATCCGATAAATCACATCTGCAAAATCATCGGAAACTAAGACCGAACCATCAGGCATTGGCTCCAAATCGACAGGTCTTCCCCAAGCCTCTCCTTCTTCATCCAACCAGCCGCTAGCAAATATTTTCTTCTCATTCGCACCACCATCTACATCAACCATCGTTAATTGATAACCAACAGGAGAACTTCGATTCCAAGATCCATGTTCTGCAATCAATAGCTGATTTTTATATGTCGCAGGAAATTGTTCTCCAGTATAAAAAATTAAGCCTAAAGGCGCTGTGTGAGCCCCCATTTTTACGACAGGAGGCGTAAATTCATCACAGGTATGAGTACCTGCAATTTTATCATCTGGCGTATCTCCTTGGTGGCAATACGGGTAACCAAAATGCATCCCATCTTTCGGTGCATGGTTTAACTCACAAGACGGCATATCGTCTCCCATCCAGTCTCTACCGTTGTCTGTAAACCATAATTCTTTAGTCTCTGGATGCCAAGTAAAACCTACGGTATTTCTAATTCCTTTATGGACAATTTCTCGGTTAGAACCATCAGGGTCAATTCTAGTAATGGTATTGAATACCTCATCCTTTGACTCACAAATATTACATGGCGCACCAACTGGAACATACAATTTTCCATCAGGTCCAAACTCAATATACTTCCAACCATGATGTTTTTTCGATGGATAAGTATCATTAATCACCACTGGTTCTGGTGGATTAGCTAGGTTGTCCTCGATGTTGTCGTAGCGCAAAATTCGGTTGTATTCAGCTACGTAGAGTGCGCCATCTCGGAATGCTACACCATTCGGCATGGTTAATTTTTTGTCAATTAAAAATTGCTCATCGGCTTTGTTATCACCATCATTATCTCGAATCGCATACACATTACCTTCCCCTCTTGTACCTACAAAAATGGTCCCTTTGGGCGAACGCACCATCGTTCGAGCATTCTTCACATTTTCAGCAAATACTTCGATTTTAAAACCATCTGGTAAAGTGATTTGACTTAAATCAACTTCGGGTTTACTTTTTGTTTTTTGCAGCACAAAGCCCGTTAGAAAAACAATGGCTAAGAGAATGCATATAACAGTTAATTTAGATTTCATAATTTTTATATTTTTAAAATTGATTACCTTCGTTCTAAAGAAAACTAAAATTACAACGAATATGTTTGCTAGACCTATCTTTTTCCTACTGCTTATCGGCACTTTGACATTTTCATGCAATAATAATGGGGCGTTAAAAGAGGCCGAATCCCTTGTAGCTGACTTCAAATCGAACTACGCTCCAGACAAGAGGGTCGCTTTATGGGATATTCAATTAGCTAAAAATGGTAAAAAAGTAGTCCTGAATGGACAGACTAATTTGTTAGAAGCTAAAGAAAGTTTGCTAAAAGAATTGGCAGAAAAAAGCATTGATTTCGAAGATAAAATTACAACCTTACCTAGCGAAATTTTAGGCGACAAGACCTACGGAATCGTCAATGTCTCGGTCTGCAACATTCGATCAAAAAATGGACATTCACAAGAATTAGCCACCCAATCTTTATTAGGTACCCCCATCAAAATATTAGATCAGAAAGAAAATTGGTTTTTAGTTCAAACACCCGATAAGTACATTGCTTGGTTAGATCATGGTGGTTTTGTACAAGCAACTGAACAAACTTATAAAGAATGGATTAGTAGCCCTAAAGTACTGTATACCAAGGATTTTGGATTTAGCTACGATGCTCCAAATGTAGAAACCCAGAAGATTTCTGACTTAGTAGCTGGTAATATTTTACAATCTATTGGTATTGAAAAAGGTTTTATACAGGTGCGTTATCCTGACGGTCGAACGGCTTTCGTACCAGAAAAACATTTGGTCAATTACGATACATGGTTAGCCTCTCGCACTCCTGACGCATCCAATATTTTAGCAACAGCTCAAGAATTTTTAGGTCGTCCTTATTTGTGGGGTGGCACCTCTGGGAAAGGTATGGATTGTAGTGGTTTCACCAAAACAGTTTTCTACCTTAATGGTGTGCAATTAGCTAGAGATGCCTCCCAACAAGTACATACAGGCAACTTAATCGAAACCGATGAAACGCTCGCAAATTTAGTACCAGGCGATCTATTATTTTTCGGAAGAAAAGCTACTGCTGATAAAAAAGAAAGAATTACCCATGTAGGTATTTACAAAGGCAAGGGAGAATTTATTCATGCTTCTGGAGATGCTGGTGTGAAGATTGAAAGCTTAATGGAGGGTGCTCCTAATTTTAGTAAAAAACGTGCAGAAACTTTTGTAAAAGCTAAGCGCATGGTGAGTTCTTTGGGACAGAATGGGGTGGATTTATTAGCGGAATTGCCTGCTTATAATCCTTCGGAGTTATAGTACAGGCGACTTTAGTCGCCTTTAAGAAGAGTTCTTTAGAGAGTATTTTTATTTGTAAATTATTAGGCGACTGAAGTCGCCTGTACTAGATCATCTTTTTCCAACCTTGGTGGATTGCACCATTAATAGAATCTCGTTTTGCACCAGTCACTGTTTTTAATACATTCGGTACATTTTCGACTCGCATTACGCCCATCCAAGCCATTAAAGCTGCTTCTTTAAATTGAATAATATCAGGGTTTGGAATGACTACTTCTACATTCGCTACTTGCGCACAATGAAACTGTAGGCGTTCCATCAAATAGACATTAAATGCACCACCACCCGTTGCTAATAGAGATAATTGTTCTTTTACAATCTGCTCTTTTCTAATCACTTGCTTAATTGCAAAAGCTATCTGGTAGGCGATATGTTCTACGAAAGTGCATAATTGATCGGGAATGGCAGTTGGATCATCTTCTATTTTACTTAAGATAGCGGTCTGACTCCATTTATTATCCAAAGATTTAGGATAGGAAGTTCTGTAAAAATCAGCTCGATTGATTTCTTTTAATAAGTCGGGTAGGACTTTTCCTGCGGCGGCAATTTGTCCACCTTCATCGTACTCAAAGTTTAGCCGATTAGCTAAGGTATTTAATAATTGATTAGCAGGGCAAATATCAAACGCGATAATTTTATTAGGTATAACAGTGGTAATATTAGCGATACCTCCTAAGTTCAAATAAAAATCATGGCCGGGCAGAAGGTACTTATCAATAATCGGTGCAACTGGTGCGCCTTGCCCATCAATAGCAATATCTTGGTTTCTAAAATTAGAAATGACAGGAAAACCAGTCACCGCCGCCATTGCCGAACCATCTCCAATCTGAATCGTCATTCGCCCCATTGGGTCATGAAAGATAGTATGTCCATGTGAGGCAATAAAATCAGGATCAATTTGATAACGGTTGATAAAATCATTGACCATATCTCCAAAATAATGCCCTAAATAAGTATGTGTTTTTGCAAAAGATAATGCAGTTTGGGTAGGTAGTTGGCTTAGTCTCGCCTGCCATGACTCAGAAAAACCGATCGTTTCTGCGGCTAAAATCTGCCAATCATGGATGTGAAGTTGACCATTTTCCTTTTTTTCAACATCAAATTGGCAATAAGAAATATCTAAACCATCTAGCGAACTGCCAGACATTAACCCTAAGGCTTTGTAAGTTTTTTTTGACAAGGTAAAGGTGGGTTATTAGTTGGGTATCAGGTATCAAATGTGAGACATTAGGTTAGTTAGATGTTGACGCTTGGTCAACGTATAACCTGACACCTCTAATCCGATACCTGATACCATAAAAACTTACTTCTTTAATTTCTCAGTATATTCAACAACGGCTTTGATCTTAGCCTCGCTCAATAAACCTTTAAATGGTGTCATTGTATTTCGACCATTAGTGACAACATTAATTTTTTCATCAATCGTCAGTTTAGATTCTGTCAAGTTGAAAGCTCCACTTGCCCCCATATCACCATAGACTCCGTGACAGGTTACACAATATTGCTTATATACCTTTTCTCCATCTACTTTTTTCTTTTTTTTCGCTGTCTTTTTTGGTTTATTTTGCTCTTTTGGAGATTCACCTCCACAAGCAAAAACAGCAAAAGACAAAATAGCGATAAATGCTAAAAATCTCATAATCAATTAGTTATATTAATTCAAAAAATATTTAATTATTTTCCTTAGATGTGTCTCTAATTTTTAGGGTAGTCCTGCCAGCACTTGAAGTGCTGGCAGGACTTAGCCACAAACCACTGAAATAAAACTAAGTATTTCATTTTTTATCAGCACGAAAGTACAATAAACCATTTTGACTACACAAAATGTCTTGTATTTTTTCTACTTCTTTGATAAAATATTTGCGAGATAGGAAAAAGGAAGAATAAAGTAAGTGGTTAAGAATAGGTCTAAATTATCTCTGCTTTCGGTTAGAGTTATCCTTGGAAAAAATGATTGCCTCTTGGTAAGTTTGTTGTTGGCGTTTCTGATGATTATAGGTTTCTGTAGCGTCTAAAATCTGCCATTGAATAAGTTTTTTTCCATTTTTAGAAATTAGATTAAAAATATAATCATAATAACCTGGAAGGAAAGCATGCTTAGTAGAGACACCTAAAAACGTAACATTATGCTCTAGATCTAGTCGCTGTAATAAATCGTAAAAAATACTTTCTAGGAAAGGAAAATATGGGATAATACTTTCGTTGATTAACTCATCCGTAACAAACAAACTATCACAACTATCCAATAAAATGGCTTCCTTATCTAAAAGTAAAGTTTGTTTTGGCTGGGTCATTTTTGGTTATTAAAATGCTAAATATATTAGCAAAATTAGGAAGTCCGCATAAACTGCTTATTAGAATCAAAATTCTAAAGAATCGCATAGATTATCTCTTTCCCAATTATAAAAAGTAATTTTAGTGTAAAATATAAGGGACCTAATTAATCCCTCCTATTCCAACCTAAAACTTAAATACAACTTAAGGGTCAATTACTCCAAGAAATCACCCGCTAAATCTAAAAATAAATCTTCTACATTATCTCCATTTTTAGCACTTGTAATGACATCTACGCGAACTTTCAACTCCTCTTTAATTTTTTCGATAGCACTTTCGTTAGCGATTAAATCCGCTTTGTTTCCTACAATTTTGATAATGGCATCTGGTAAAATATCTTTTAAGATATCCATGTCTACACTTATATTTCTGTAGGTAGAAGGCCGAGTCAAATCAAATACGTAAACAATAGCACTTGCCCCTAAAAAATAAGATTTAGGTACTTTATCTTGCTTGACTTCTCCTGCGATATCCCAAAGTAAAATAGAGACTTCTTGTCCACGCACTTCAACCACTTTCTTATCAACTTTTACACCAATAGTTGTAATATATTTTTCGCTAAAGGTATTGTTGATAAAACGTCTGAATAGTGAGGTTTTTCCTACCCCGAAACTTCCTGTCAGAATTACTTTTCTACTTAACATATAGTTTTCAAGTTTCTCAATGCAAATTGACGAAAATAAGTCTATCAGCTCATTGAGCAAGGCGATAAAACAGCATAATTATTATAATCGCCCAATTACAAATGGTGTAAAATAGGAACTTGGATACATTACTTATTTCCAACTCCCTTATATTTTTTCTGACTGCAATTATTGAATGAATTCCTTATGAGTTATTGCAAGATTCGCGTCTTTATAAATGATAAGGAAACTACTTAATAAATTCTTCTTTTAGTTTTGCTGAAACCGCTTTAAAACTCGGTTCATCAGGCTCAGCAGGTAACGTTTTGAGATTGTCATCTGCAAAAGTTAGCAATTCATTTCCTAGTTCCTCTCGCTCTGTCGAAGACATCGACCCACTAATTGCGATAGCGATGTAGTAAGTATAAAAATTTTGTAGCAAAATCTTATACGTACCATATTGAATCATTTCTAAATCCTCTCGTTCTCTCTTAAAAGCATCTTCCACGAATGACTTAATAGCCGTCAACATACCAGCAATCACATCTTGATCTATCGTATTTTCAGTGGATGCACTACCAAACAAAAGTCCCGAATCCCGTTGGATAATATAAATTTCTTCAATCTTATAATCTCTCATCTCGTGGATGATCTGATCACTAGCACTAATTCCAAAAATAGAATTTTTGAGTCGCCAAAACAATCCTCTACTAGAAAAGGTGTCTTTAACTCGCTCATCAATACTATCTTTTACGATTTGGATTTGATGATTGACGTATTTTTTAATCATTTTACCCATTACCGGATAAATGACATCTAAAATTTCAGCTTGTGAGGCTTTTAGTTTGCGCTCAATTAATTTATCAACGGTGACTCTAAATTCTACAGGAAATTGTTCCTTAAAAAAAGCCATTCGATCTTCAATAATCGGACTTACCTTTTCAGATAACAGCACAGGATCATCTATCGTCGCTTGCAGACGTTCAATTGTTGCACGATCATCCTTCAACAAAATCGTTTGAAGTTGATTCAACAATTCTTTATCCTGTTTTTTATCTGAAGTAGCCACCATATTGTAAGGTAATGAGGTGGACAAGATAATAAGGTAATGAGGCATTCCATATTGAAACCTCATTAACTCATTGCCTTATCACCTTATTTACTTTTTCTTATTTTAATAATCTTTTACTCATTTCAGCGAATAATTCTCCCATCTGTTGTCGATCATCTCCCGTTACTTTATCCACCTTCGCATTCAAGTCTTTAATATTTCCTGAAAGTAATTGTTCTAACTTATCAAAACGTTCAGACATATCATTTTGCAACTCTTGGAAGCGGTGTTCTGTTTGTTTCTCCAAAGCACTTAATTTTTCATTCAGGCTTGCCTCCAGTACATTTAAATTTTCCTGCACACTATCAAAACGACCATCGTACTCCTGCATTTGTTGCCCCATCAAAATATTACGAATCGTCGTGATTTCGCCAAGATTCATCGGGGTATTTTGTTCTTTATTAGTCATAATTAATTCATGCTGATAAAAAAATAAGTGCTTATCTTTATTTTTTTAAGGTTATTTAAATTCGGATTAACTTTAGTATTGGGCAAGATATAAATTAAAAACAATAATAACAATTATTTACAATTGTCAAATAGAAACTTAAGGCGCTGATAATGAACCTACTATTGTACTCAAAAACGATATCTACAAGGCTTACTTACGTCTGCCAACAGGTCTTTTCAGATTGGTTAGGCCTATCCGTTCGTTACACCAATAGTATTGCAGCATATCAAAATCATATCGGCATTAAAGTCAATTATAGCGATAATTCACTCTCCTCTAATGACTTTTTCTTAGCTAAAAATACGTTATTATTTGAAAATAATATAAAAAATCGCCCACTCTTTCCTATTCTGTATAACAAAATTCCTGCCCTTTTTCAGATAGACCGCCCTGATGCTGTATTCCCTTTTGATCTTTTAGCGACTATCTTTTTTCATCTTAGTAGGTATGAAGAATACTGGGCTTTCAAAGCTGATAGACATGGTCGTTTTCCTGCCTCAGAAAGCTGGGCTTATCAAAACGGTTGTTTACAACGGCCAATTGTCAACTTATTAGTGGCTGAGCTAAAAAAGGAGCTAAAAAAGCGATTTCCTAGTATTATTTTCAAAAAACAAGTTTTCCAATTTCAACCAACTTATGATATTGACATGGCTTGGGCATTCCGTCATAAAGGCTGGAAACGAGCAATCGGAGGATATGTAAATGACCTAACTAAAGGACAATTTCTTTCTTTGAAGAACAGGCTTAAAACTCATTTTGGTTTACAAATAGATCCATTTCAAAAATTTGATTTTTTAGCCAATTTAAGTCGAAAATTTGATTTAGCACCGATCTATTTTTTCTTACTAGGTGATTATGGACTGTATGATAAAAACAATTCGGTAGCATCTACAGCTTTTAAAAATTTGATTCAAGAACTTTCGCTTAATAATCAAATTGGTACACATCCATCTTATCAATCTATTGGAAATCTACCTATTATTAAAAAAGAAAAGCAACGTTTAGCTGCTATAACCAATCAAGAAATTCATCGGAGTCGCCAACATTATTTGACACTCTATTTTCCAAAAACCTATCAATTATTGATCGAAAATGGTATAACGGAGGACTATTCGATGGGTTATGCGATGGATACTGGCTTTCGTGCGGGAACTGCTCTCCCCTTCTTTTGGTATGATTTAGAAAAAGAAACGGCGACTAATTTGCGAATCCACCCTTTCCAAGTCATGGAAGTTACCTTGAAAGAATACCTCCATTTGACACCTGCTGCTGCAAAAGAACGGATTCAACAATTGATAGCCAACACCAAAGCGGTCGATGGAGTTTTTTGTAGTCTTTGGCATAATAGTTCTTTTTCAGAGTTGGACGGTTGGAACGATTGGGAACAGGTATATGTTGATATGATAGAAGAATTAGCAATTAACTAAGACAATTACCCTTATTCAGAATTAAAGTTTATAAAACAACTAAAAGCCATATAAAATTTCATTAAACAAACCTCTACGTCTTTAAATTTTAAATATAGAAGTAGCAGTTGATAATTAGGAAGTATGTAATCCGTTTATACTCGAATTATCTCATTTTTCATTACTTTTGCTAACTCAATTTCGTAAAAAACACATAATAATCGCATAAAATGATTAATCTAATACTTTTTGGCCCTCCAGGATCAGGAAAAGGAACACAAGCTGCCAAATTGCTCAAAAAATATAAATTGATTCACATCTCAACAGGAGATTTATTTCGGTTTAACCTAAAAAACAATACGCCACTAGGTCTAGAGGCTAAAAAATATATTGACAAGGGAGATTTAGTGCCAGATAGCGTGACGATTAACATGCTCACGGAAAAGGTGAATGAGCACCCTAACGCTAAAGGATTTATATTTGATGGATTCCCACGAAACGTCCACCAATCAGAAGCATTAGATAAATTATTAAAAAGCAAAGGATCTGAAGTTTCTGCCTTAATTGCTTTGGATGTAGATGACGAAGAATTAGTCAAAAGATTATTAGAACGAGGGAAAACGTCTGGCAGAAAAGATGATTCAGATGAATCTATCATTAGAAATCGTTTGAAAGTCTACTATAGCGAGACATCGCCCGTTTTTGACTATTATGATAAAGTTGGTAAGTCGAAGAAAGTCAACGGAGTCGGTACACTACTAGCCGTTTTCAGACGACTTTGCAAGATCATGAATCAATATTAAATATGATTGTAAAGATTGTGTGATTGTATGATTGTAGCGTTAATTACACAATCATACAATCTTTACAATCCCATTTATATGAAAATTTTTCGTTTCCTTCTCTTCTCGGTTCTCTTCCTATCTGCTTGTTCCACCACCAAATTAATTACCAAAAAAGAGCAAAAAAATATAAGGCAACAAATCGCTGATTCGCCCATATTCACGCAGGGATTTACGGGTTTTCAACTATATGACCCAATCAGCAAAACAGTCCTACACGAGCAATTGGCAGACAAATATTTCACGCCTGCCTCCAACACTAAGATTTTCACTTTTTATACCGCAGCCAAGATATTAGGCGATTCTATTCCCGCTTTAAAATACATCGTCCAAGGTGACTCTTTAATATTCTGGGGAACAGGCGACCCTTCCCTACTCCACCCTCATCTACCTGACAATCAAAATGTTATTCATTTTTTAAATAATCGGTCGGAACAACTTTTCTATTGTGCCGACAATTTTCTTAACGATCGCTTAGGTGCAGGTTGGATGTGGGACGACTATCCCTATTATTATCAAGTCGAACTGGCTTCGTTACCTATTTACGGAAATTTTATTCGAGTACAAGGCGAACCGAATAGTAATAACTTCAACATTACCCCAGGTTATTTTACCAACAAAATCCAAGGTTCTCCCGAATTAGGAGGTAGTACAGCTCGCTTTTATCGACAAGAAAAACAGAACATTGTAGATTACAATGGAAAGGCAACAGGTAAAACTAAATTGGATAGAGAGCTACCTTTTTTATATCAAGATACTTTAGCATTACAACTACTCCAAGACTCCATAAACCGACCAATACAATTGCTTAAGGGGCTAGGAATTGCGCCGCCAAATAGTCAAACGATTTACAGTGTTTCGACAGATAGTGTATTGCAACGCATGATGCAAATCAGCGATAATTTTTTAGCAGAGCAATTGATATTACTTTGTACCAATACGGTTTTCGATACCTTGAATATTGCCAAAGGTATTCAATTGGCTAAAGACTCCTTACTCAGTGATACTCCCGACAAATTACTATGGTATGATGGTTCAGGTTTGTCTCGCTACAATCAATTTACACCTCGTTCCATGGTTCATGTTCTAGACAAAATATACCACGAAATGCCTATGGATTATTGGCGAACTATTTTCCCTGCGGGTGGAGCGACTGGTACTATAAAAAATTATTTCGGAGAGCAAAAAACGCCTTATGTGTATGCCAAATCTGGCTCTATTAGAAATGTTCGTTGCCTAAGTGGATTTGTCTTAACGAAAAGTGGGAAAACACTTATTTTTAGTTTTATGAGCAATGCCATTCCTGGTAGTTCTAGGCCATGGAATAAAGAAATGGAGAAAGTTTTGAGTTGGATCCATGAGGAATTGTAGCTAAGTGTTAGGATATTGAGGTAATAAATTCTATTTTGGCTAATAAAAATATAAGCAAATGATTAAATCACTTAAAATAGCTAACTACAAAAGTATTCGTAGAGCTAAACTTACTTTGAGTAATTTAACTATTTTGATAGGCCAAAATGGTGCAGGCAAGAGTAATTTTATTAGTTTATTTAAGTTTTTGGAAAGATTAAGTGAAAAGCAACTTTCTGAATACCTTTTCCAATCCGGCGGGATTTCTACTTTTTTACATAAAGGATATGAAATTAGTCAAGAAATTAGATTTCAGTTAGAATTAAACTCAGAACACAATAGTCTAACAAATATATATGAAACAAGAATAATTACCGATGGAGAAAGCCATTTAATAGACTATGAGTCTTTTGGTATATGGGATAAAGAAAAATATAATAAACCATCCAATATTAATAAAACGATTCAAAAGAAAGAATCTAGCCTAAAAAAGTTAGCTCACGAAACACCTCAAAGTCCTACAGATTATTATCCAAAGCATATTTATAACTATCTAAAAAAACTAAAACTTTTCCACTTTCACGATACGAGTGATAATGCTGCGATAAAACTACCACAGCCCTTTGATGATGCTTATTTTTTTAAAAACGAAGGGCAAAATTTGGCACCATATCTTTCTTACATACAATCCCATAATTACGATTTATATTTAAATATAGTCGAAACTGTTAGATTAGTATTTCCTAATTTACAAGATTTCGTGCTTGAAGAGAGCCTTTTTGCAAAAGGAAAAATCTTATTAAGATGGAAAGAGAAAAGTGGAGAAAACATTTATACTGCTAAACAAATGTCAGATGGTACGCTAAGATTTATTTGCTTAGTAGTTTTGTTAAGTGACCCTGTGACAGCAGATTCGCTACCTGAGACAATTATTTTAGATGAACCCGAATTGGGCTTACACCCTTTTGCCATTCATGTTTTAGCTGAACTTATTCAAAAAGCGGCTACAAATCGACAAATAATAATCGCTACACAGAGTGTTAACCTTATTAATTATTTTACTCCAAAAGACTTATTAATCGTAGAACGTAATGAGAAAGATGAGACTATTTTTAAAAAAATAAAAGATAAAGACTTTAAAATATGGCTCGAAGAATACTCATTAGGTCAACTCTGGGAAAATAATTTTTTAGGAGGCCGTCCATAATGTATTGACAATACTATGAAAAATATTTTTATTATAGTCGAAGGACAAACCGAAGAACAATTTTTTGGAAAAAATCTACAACAGCATTATGTGGATAAAATAGGAAATTACCGCTATTATTTTCAAGTTGTTGTTATGCCGACTAAAAGAAATCAGTATGCTAAAATTTACAAAGGAGGAAGTATAAATTTTGAAAATTGTATTGCTAATATCAAAAGATTCCTAGCGCAAACCAAACATTGTAAATTAGTTTTATTAGTCTTAGATTATTATGGACTCCACAGAAGTTTTAAAACACATCTAAATAAAACCCATACATCATTAGCAGAAAGAGTGATTTCTATTCAAGAAAGGTTAGAACAAAAAATTGACAATCCTAGATTCAAATTTCGTTTACAAGTACACGAATTTGAGGCACTCCTTTTTTCTGATGTAAGAAGAATAAGCCAACATTTTAATAACGAGGCATCTCTATCTCATTTAGAACAAATTCTTTCTGAATTTAAAAATAATCCTGAATTAATCAACGACTCCCCTAAGACGGCGCCATCAAAAAGATTAGTTAAAATTTATCCAAAATTTCGAAAAACTACTGATGGGCTACAAATCATTGGCAAAATTCCAATTCTATTATTAAGGGAAAAATGCACGCATTTTGATGATCTTTGCAAACTAATTGACAACTTGTAAAATATAGACTTATTACATCTAAAAGTACTTCTTTGTCCACTTTCTACTAACGAACCATAAAATCTTTCCATTCGCCTATTTTTTCGCCCCATTCGTCCGATATTTTACGAAGGTTGTATCTTTAAATGTAATTTACAATAGAAGAAACTACGTTATTTTGTGAACGGCATTAAAAGATAGGTTCTAATTTTTACAAGACCCTATTATTCTGGGCAAATCATCTAATCTGATTAAATTCAGACGCCCAACTATGAAATAAAAAAACATGATCGATTTACTATATCCAATAAGTTACCTAGTGAGCCTGAGCGGTTTGATCGGCTGGTTCTACGTGCAGGACAATAAGCGCAGAAGTAGGATGATGAGCAAATTATTCTTAGGTGGCTTTTTTGCCTATTTGGTTTCTCTAGGTATGGCACAAGGGGAGCTACCTTACAAACTATTTGTCCTGTTTAGAGACTTAGTAGTACTAGGTTTGGTCTCTCAATTTTTTAGTTTCTTTAGAAAATATAAAGTAGTTTTCTTTGGGCTATTATTTGCCATGTATGGGCTAGTCGGTTCAAAAGGAATGGATGTTTTGCAAATGACTTTTCCTCAAAAAGCAAAACCTTCTAAATCGAATGAAGCAGAGAAAGCAATGGGAGCTACAGACGATAATAATTCAATTGATTTAGATGTAGACGGGGAACTTTTAGTAGAAATTTATGAAGGCAATACGATAGACGATATCCAATCAACGTTGGATCAATATGGAATAACCTATAAGCGAGCGTTCCACCCTGATCGTGCAGATTTTACAGATTTAGATGATTACTACGTTTTAAATATTCCCAAAGATCAAGTGGCTAATTTGGCTGAAATCGAAAAGCAATTGTACAAAACCATTATGGTTGATTGGGTAGAAGAAAATGAAGTCATAAAAATTGCACCTATAGAATCCACAGAACTGCCTAAACCTATCAAGCAGAAATATGGAATAAATGATCCAGGATTAGCACAAATGTGGGGCTTTGATGCCATGGGAATAGATCAATTTTACAAAAGCATCAAAGAAGGAAAAATTAAACCAGAACGTAAGGCTACGATTGCCATTTTAGATACAGGTGTGGATGCTAAACACGAAGATTTAGCGGGTAATTACAAATCTATCAAAAGTAAATACGATAAAGATACACAAGGGCATGGCACGCACTGTGCAGGTATCGCAGGGTCTGTTTCCAACAATGGAACAGGCGTCGCTTCTTTTTCTCAAAACAATGAATTTGTGCAAATCACAAGTATTCCTGTATTGAATAATTTTGGTATGGGGACTCAAAAAAGTATTATTGATGGTATCATTGAGGCGGCAGATAATAAGGTAGATGTGATTTCTATGTCTTTAGGTGGTCGATCTAATCCCACTAAGCAAAAGGCTTATGAAAAGGCGATCAAATATGCCAACGATGCGGGTGCGATTGTAATCGTAGCAGCAGGAAATTCTAACGACAATGCTAAAAAATATGCTCCAGCAAATGTTTCTGGAGTGATTGCCGTAAGTGCAATTGATGAGCAATTAAAACGAGCCGCTTTTTCTAATTTTGTCAGTGATATTGAAATGGGAGTAGCTGCACCTGGTGTAAATATTTATTCTACTTTTCCTAAAAATGAGTATAAGATTTTTAATGGAACTTCGATGGCAACGCCATACGTTTCGGGTTTGGTGGGCGTACTGAAAAGTATTAAACCAAGCTTAAATACTGCTGAAGTTTATGATATTTTACAAGACAGTGGCGTAGGGACAAATAGTACTTCTGAAACTGGGCGATTTATTCAGCCAGGAGAAGCTATTGGAAGAGTGACGGCAGGCTTATAAGCTTGTAAAGCTCTATTATTAAATACTAGTCAGTAAGATTAAAATAGGTCTGTTTTCATTGAGAAACAGACCTATTTTTTTGGCACTAAGTTAAAAACGTATAGGTTATTGTTTTTTCTGGCGTAAAGAAGGAGGTGCTTACAAAGCACCGCCTTCTATGGTGCTTGCAGAAAGCGGTGCTTTGTAAGCACCTCTTTCTTTCAACCTGATACAGGGAGCGCCCCGTATATAAATATTTATTCTACAAAAGATACCTATAGTTTTCACCGTAGTATCATTTTTTTAGCACAAAATACTATTCTATTTTTATCCCCTTATGGGTTATTCGTTTTCCTTCAAAAGATAATTCAAAAAAGTAAGTCCCAGAGACTAATTCACTAGCATCAAACATGGTTTGATGTTCCCCAACTTCTAACATTATATCCTCAAAAACAGAAGTTATCAATCTACCTGAAATATCAAAAATCCTAAAAGTAGCTCGAACTGGTTTATCTTGATCCAATTCGTAATCAAAAAATACTTGGTAGGCAAATGGGTTAGGTCTAATACTTAATTTTCCAGCGATGCTTTCATGCGTCTCATTGATATTATGCTCATAAATATCATCCCATTCTACATCTTGTTCATCCTTCTGACTACAATCAAAATTCAATCCGATGACAGTTACTTTTCTACCATTTTTGATGGTCTCTTTTTTTGATATAATATCCTGAGCAGTTACAAATGTAGAAAGCAATAGACATGTACAAATAGTTACGAATGTTTTCATTAAAATATGTTTTAAGCACAAAGGTAAGAAAGAAAAGGAATGAGATGGAGCAATAGTAAAATGAAAAACCTTCTAACTAATGTTAAATAGTTAGAAGGTTTAAAAATTTTTAATAAAAAATAGCGTATCGATTCAAGTGTGAGTTTACTTTAGACAATTTTAAATAAGCTTAGAACATAATTTCTGTTTTTTCCCGAAACAGGGAGTTTACTTCCATCATAAAGTTCTAAATCTCCCCCATAATTTTTCTTAATAAATTTTCGAGCATAAGTAATATTAACAATGTAAGAATTATGAATTCTATGAAAACCACTCCCTGCCAAACCATCTAAAACAGTTTTTAATAATTTGGGGACAGTTAGTTCTCTTCCATCGTTAAAAAAAATAAGGGTGTTGCCTCCGTCGGCTTTACAATAAACAATGTCTTCTTCGTTGACAAATTCAACATCGCCTCCCTTTTTTGTAAGTGCTAACATTGTAATGATAGGTTTTGATCGGACTACTCTCAAGTTACTTCTAACTTGGGTTCTTGCGGGGCTTTTGTTGTTCATTTTGACTAGTTACTATACGGTTATGAAATTGAGTTTCTTTTTTTAAAGTATAGCTATTGTGTTATTTATTTGGTAATAATCGTGTGTTTTGTGTTTAAATCCTTATTAATTTATATTATGAAAAAATTTAAAATTAAAATTTTAAAAAGTAATAGTAAGCCGATAAAATAAAGAGAATCATCCAAATTTCAGCATAATTCCTCAAAATACTACTACCTTTTTATCAGGTTAAAAAATAAGTAATGCGGACTAACGAATCAATCCGCATTACCCAATATGGATTTATAGCCTAACTAAATCATTTTTTAGTTACCTAAACTCGGTCGATTTCCATCTTTGATCAAGATTGCTTTCTTGACCAATTGTGTTTTAGAAGTCACTATTCTGATGTACAAAATACCTCCAGGCAACTGACTTCCAGTCATTTCTAAAGTATGCGTTCCAGCATCCATCCATTGATCTTGCGCTAACATTCTAACCAATCTACCAGTCTGATCCATGATTGCGATATTCACCACATCACCTTCAGGTAAATTCAGATCAATCTTTGATTGTGCTGTAAAAGGATTCGGACGAATCGTCATCTCAGGTTGTGCTACCTCTTTGGTTTCATTCACTTCAACCAAAGGTCTAGTCGGAATAGCTACTGCCCTCGGTGTTGCAACCTCAAGCGGCGCACAAGCATCCGCATCAATCAAGGCATGGAAACTAGCACCTGCCGCTACCGTAAATCCAACTTCTAATACTACTTGTTCTCCTGCTTTGAAAGTAACATCATCACTAGGTGCTGTACCATCTACTGTTCCTACAGATTTCAAAGTACCACCTGCAATATAAGTATCATCCAAAATAGCTCCTGCAACTGGATCATTTTCGATCACTCGTTCTCCATTGAA